>CAZXWB010000095.1:0-1732 GCA_964644395.1 uncultured Hyphomonadaceae bacterium
CGGGCCCGAGCACTTCCCAGGGCTTTTCATCCAGATTGTCGGCGTCCAGCAGCCACCAGTAGAAGCCCTCGGTGATCTCCTCGCCGTCGGTATCCATGAGGCGGGGAACGATGCGGGTATAGGGCACCGCAAGGGTGAACGCGCTGCGCTCGTCAGCGGTGACCCGGGCCGTCGCCTCGCCTCTCAAAAGGCCGCCGGCCCGGCCCCGCACCCAGTAGTCGCCGGGCGGCAGGTTGATCTCGAAATCGCGACCGGACCGCGTCGTGATGCGCTCGCCGACCTTCTCGGCCTCCGGATCCCAGCGCCGGATCGTCCATTCCAGGCCGAAATCTGCTTCGCCGCCGGCAAAATCGAATGCGCCGGCCAGGGTGCCGACCGACAGCTCCGGCTCGAGCACCTCCAGCGTGCCGGGCGCGATGTCGAGCGCGCGGCTGACGGTCACGGGGCCGCGCTGGAACCGGATTTCGTGGGCACCCGGCTCCACCGCCAGAACCACGCGCTCCAGGGAGGTGCCGAACATCTTTGTGCGCCCGTTTGGCTGGTCCAGTTGCCCACTCACGCCGGGGCGATCGCCTTTCGGGTCGACAACGATCACCGCCGTCTCGAGCGGCACGCTCACCTCCGTAACCTCGCCTTCGACAATGTCCACGTCGACCGCCTCGCGCACCGCGCCGATTTCGGCGCGCACACGGTATCGGCCCGGCTCCAGATCGAGGTCGAGGACCGGCGTATCGTAGGGTTCACCAACGGAAAAATCCGGTTCGCCGCCGGGCTCAATCGGCGGGCGTTCAGGAAACACGCCCCATTCCACATAATCATCGAGTACCGGGCCTGCGGGCACGAGGCGCGCCTCGGCCCGTATCCCGGTCCTGGCTTCGGGGGCGGCTTGCGGCTCCGGCGGCTCGCCTTGACCGGAGATTTCGGGAACGCAGGCGGCCAGAAGGCCGAGCAGTCCAAGCATGGGGGCGGTCCGTGGAACCATGTCCAGTCTCCTTGCTTTCACACACTTGGAAATTATCGGGACGTACCTGCATCGTCAAAGAATGTCGCCCGCGAACGGGCCGGTGCTCAGGGCAGCCGGCAACCGGGCGGTGCGGAGATGAGGCCATATGTTTGCGCCTGGCAGGGCGAATGGCGACAAAAGCCGCCGCGCGGGACGCCGCCGCCAAGACACTGAAGACGGCGGGCTACGCCTGCACCACCCTACGTAATGGGGATGGCCCATGGGCTTTGCGCCCTGTTCACTGCACAGTTGAAGCTGGAGGACGAGGCCGTGCTTCGCCGTGCGACGACGCGTAACATTACGGGGCATGGTCAAACGGAGATCAAGACGATCATGGATGCCTTCGCAGCAATCGCCGACCCCATCGAACTGTCGTTCCGCGTGCGGCCCATGCTGCGCGACAGCGCCGACGAAATGGTGCTCGAGGTCGCTGTTCAACGCGGGAAGCGTCCCGATCGTGACCCATAATGTCGATCGTGTCCCGAGGAGTGGTGTGGGAACTGGCCTCCACCAGACAACGTCAATTCCGGGCCACCAATGTGTTTCTTGACCGCGGACCGAAGCTCGTATTGCCCGAGATCATGGAACTACCTCTTCACCCACCGTCATCCAGCAGGACTGGCAACCGCTGAAATCCGCCGACGGCACGAAACTCAAAGGCGTTCCACTGGACACGGCCGTGGCCGACATCCGGACTGATCCGAGAGCAGCCCTCGACGGAAACTGAGA
>CAZXWB010000095.1:1832-6506 GCA_964644395.1 uncultured Hyphomonadaceae bacterium
CGGCCGTGGCCGACATCCGGACTGATCCGAGAGCAGCCCTCGACGGAAACTGAGACCGACGGCTCAGCGTCGGCGGGGCCCCGGCGCCGTTTCGCCCGGCGGGTTGCGCCATGTCTGCCGCAGGCGTTATGTGGTCAGACCAATTTCGGGTCAGGGAGAAAACCGCGTGCTGTCGAGGTGGCTATCGATTCTCACACTTGGCTCATCCATGAGCCCGCTTCTTGCGGCCACAGCAGAGCCAGCGGATAGCGGGCCAGATCGGCCGGCAGCGGCTGTCCCATGCCGTGAGAAGACGAGCGAAGTCGAGGCGGAGCCCGATCCGTCTCGCTGTGGTTCGCAAACCGATACCGGTTTCAACCCCGTCATCGTGACCGCCAGGCGGCCGGATGAGCCGGTCGTGACCTACACGGCACCGCAACTCGGTATCGAACAGGGTGAAACGATCCGGGATTTGCTGAGACGCATCCTGACGATTGATCCCGATGACACGTCTTCGCAACCTGACCGCCGGTCTTTCCAGTCAGAGGACGAGGACGTCCTGACGGGCACCATCAGGGTCGACGGATTGCGCCTCGGACTGGACGAGTCCGACCTTGCCGAGACGCTGGATTTTCTCCCGGCGAGTCTGGTGGGGCGTCTGGAGATACGGCACCCTGATGAGGGCAATGGCGGTCGCCCATATGTAAATCTCATCCTGCGCGAACGATCCCAGGATGTCTCTACCCGTCTCTCCGGCGAGTTGCGACGGCTCGGGAACAGCAAAATCGTCTCCGACACGAGAGGGACCATCGTCGTCGCCCTCGATACGCCAGCGGCGGGTTTCCGAACCGGTCTGGACCTTCGCCATCGGCAACGCGATCGCTCGAGAGACGAAACGAGCCGCCGGCGGTCACCCGATGGCAAGCTTCTGGCAGCGCAAACACTGACTGAAGACCGCACCGGAACGAGAACCCGGGCGCGCCTGACGGCCTCTGGCGATTGGCGCAATGGTCGCAAGGCGCAGGCCGTTCTGGAATACGAAACCGAAGACACCGAGGAGACAGCACGCAACAGCGCCAGCCGCATCACTGAGCGACAGTTTCTTGAGTCAGAAAACCTGTCCGGCCTGCTTGAGTACACGCGCTCAGAGGGTGACAGGCGGCGCGTGGGCGTGACCGTGCTGTTCGATGAGGCCACCGAGGACCGCCGCCTGAACAGGGACAAAGACGCCAGCGATGGAGCCATCGACTTTTGTGCCTCGGACAGGCGGGTATTTGGTCGCGCGAGATATGCCTGGTTTCCCGAAAGCGGCAGGCGGTGGCGGCTCGAACTCGATGTCGATCGACAGACACGAACCATTCGTCTCGGCGGAGACACCGGTCGCGCCTCGACCAATGGTGTGCGGGCAGCAGAGCTTCGGATCGAGCCGGGCATCAGCTACCGACGCCGCTTCGGCGAACGCATGATCGCGTCGCTGAAAGTCGAACTCGAAGCCAACAGGCTCGAGACTCGCACGCAGATGATCTCGCAAGATCGCTGGTTCGCCGATCTGAAGCCGACTGCGACCCTGGGCGGAGAATGGCGCGACATGGACTGGAACGCCTGGCTTTCCCGATCCGTCACCCAGATCGCGCTCGAGGACTTCACGACGAATTTCGATGAGATCGACATGGAACTTCAGGCCGGCAATCCCGACATCCGCCCGCAAAAGACGTGGGAGGTTGGCGCGTCGCTGGACCGGAAGCTGGACGCGGTCGATGGGGCCATGAACCTCCGGCTGACGCTGAGCGAGATCAGTGACCTGATCGATTTCATCGCCGGACCGAATGAAGCGACACTGAAAGGAAATCTCGGCTTCGGGCAGTCTGCAAAGCTCAGCACCGACCTTCGGTTCAGCTTGTCTCGACTGGGCCTGGGGGATGGGCGGGCAAGGCTCAGCTATGACTGGCTTTCAACGTCGGTCTTCGATCCGAAGATCGGCGCGCACCGAAATTTCTCCGAGACACCAACGCACCGGCTGGAGGCCCGCTACGCCCGGGACATCGCAGGCCTTGGCGCGGAATTCTCGCTTGCCGCGCGCAGCCAGAGCCGTCTTCTTTCGGTGGAGGCCGACCGCATTGACGAGGAGACCCAATCGACGCCCGAAATTGACCTTGCGCTGGAGTGGCGGCTGTCGAACATTGAAAGACTGACCCTGAAACTGGGCAATGTGCTCGATACAGAAGAGGTGCGGTTGCGCACGCGTTATCGCGGGGCGATCGCTTCAGGTGACATCCGCAGGCTGGAAGAGCGTATCCGGGCAGAGGGCCGATACCTGGCGATCAATCTTCGCACAAGCTTCTGATCAAACCTTGAAAGCGGCCCTTTCAATCCGGCATTCGCCTTGAGGCCCGCCATTGGTCATAGGCGGCGGCCTGGGGTGGCCTGCGTCAACCGTGCTGAGATCGACTGGCGGCCGTGCGGACGTTCCGCCATTTCTCCCCCAACTTGCGGGGCGGCCTTTATTCAGGAGAAACTTCATGATCTCTCAGCCTGTCCCCATGAGGTAAACAGCCTCCCCAGCGAGCCGCCTTCGGTTCTGAATGCCCATCACGCAACGGACTTCAGACCCGCCAACCAATCGGGATCGAAGCGCACACCGAGACCCGGGCCCTGCGGCAGCTTCAGCCGGCCCTCTACGGCCTTCAGGCGCCCACCCTCATTGATCAGTTCATAGGGCACCTTGTCCGGGTCGCCCTTGTACTCCTGATAGTCCGTTGTGTTGGGGATGGTGCAGGCAAAATGGGTGACGGTCACCTGGCCGAGCCCGTATCCCGAAATGTGCGGCACGCATCGCAGCCCGGCGGCTTCGGCCATGCGGGCGATACGCTTCGAACGCACGAGGCCTCCGAAATAGATCAGGTCTGGCTGGACGATCTGCAGCGCACCGCCCATGATCTGGCGCTCGAAGGCATAGACCGAGCTCTCCTGTTCGCCGCCGGCGATGGGAATCGAAAGGGCTTCGGCAACCCGGCGTGTGCCCTCCTCGTCATCCCATCGCACGGGCTCCTCGAAGAAGCCGTAATCATGCGCCTCCATCATGCGACCGAAATAAATCGCTTCCTCCACCGTGTAGGAGGAGTTGGCGTCGGCATAGATTACCTTGTCAGGGCCGAAGGCCTCGCGCATGAGCGGGATCAGTTCGCGGTCACGGGCATTCGACTTCTCCGTCGTGCGCATGCGCGCGCCAACCTTGAACTTGACCGCTTTCGCACCGGACGCCTCGACATTCTCTTTCAGCCGGTCGACGACCCACTGGGCGGAATTGTCCCGGTTTCCATTGGCGTAGTAGACGCCGACGCTGTTGCGCACCGCCCCGCCGATCAGGGCGTGAACGGGCTGCCCGGTCTTCTGGCCGATCAGGTCCAGGATCGCGATCTCGGCGCGTGCAAAGCAGATCCAGAGCGCCAGCCCCTGCCACTTGTAATTGCTGCGGGCGATGAAGGCGTCCTCAAGGTGGCGCTCATAGTCGCGCATGTCCTTGCCGATGAATTGGGGCGCGACGAGTTGGAGGAAGATCGGCCAGGCAGCGGGGAAGCGGCGAATGTTCGCCAGCGCCCAGCCCACCGCGCCATCACTGTCCTCAGCGCGGATCATGTATTCCCCGTCGCGCTCCAGCAGGTCGAGGGATTTGAGCCTGACCGGCTGGGTGATGAGTTCGCGGCGGATGACCGGCTCTGACGCAGCGGCACGCAAGCGAACCAGATCAATATGGCCTGGCGGACGGGTCGCCAATCTGGGCTTATTGGCTGCGGCGCACCCGGCACCTGCGAGAAGCACACCGACACCCCCAAACCTCAACAGGTCACGCTTGCTGATCAAGTCGTCCTCCATGGTTTTCACCAGAGGCTACCTCACCGGCAATATTGGTCAAACCAATATCTTCATTAGGCCGGCCGTCCGCGAATCCACCCCTAATCCACAATCCAACACGGCAAGCACCGGGGGATGGTCAGGGAGGCGGCGTCGGCGATGAAGACAAGGATATTCGGACGGCTCGCGGAGAGGTTCCGGACAGGTGGCGTTGTACAGGCTGCAGCAAGTCCGAGCGCCCCGGCACCTGCCGCGAAGTCCCGTCGGGTGAGTGACGTCACGGCCGCACCTCTTCAATGAAATCGCTGCGCAGCACACCATCAACTCTGTATTGGCCCGTCGGTGTCCGGGCTACGTCCACGTCGATCAAGGCGACACCAGCGCGGTCCAGCGGTCCGAAGGGCGCGCCAATGTCCACATTGTCGAGGACCAGCCCCTCGATGTGGCCGAAGACCAGATTGGCGTTCGTGCGGCCATAATCGACGCTGCCAGCCTGGTCGGTGATGTTCTTGTTGCCACGCGGTTTGCCGCCGGATCGGGCGATGTCCTCCGGAGCCTTGCCGATCTCAACAGTGACATTGCGCAGGGTCAGGTCACGGATGGATGCGCCGGGATTGCCAGCGATCAGGGATGCGCCATCCGTCATGATCTCGATGTCCTCGAAGACGAAACCCTCAATCTCGCCCAGCGTGCGGTCTGCCTCGCGCCGGTCGATGTCCATGAAGATCGGGTAGGTGCGCGCATGGCGCCCGCCGGTCTTCATGGAGATACGCTCAAAACGGTTGTTGGCATGGCGCCCGCCATCGATCATGAAGATCGCAATGCCATAGCGGGAATTCGCAA
>CAZXWB010000096.1:0-6486 GCA_964644395.1 uncultured Hyphomonadaceae bacterium
GATGGCGGATGGGGAGGGATTCGAACCCCCGGAACCTCTCGGCTCAACGGTTTTCAAGACCGCCGCAATCGACCACTCTGCCACCCATCCGTCGCAGGACACCGCTTTTGGCGGGTTTGGCAGCGCCATGCAAGCGCCAGCAAGCACCAGCGCCTTTGAGGCGGCGCGGAATCCCGTCAAAAAGCAGTTTGTCACTTCCCCTCGGGACAAAGATCGAATTTGATACAAAAAAACATGGCGTCCCGAACGTCGTGACAAGCTTAATGGGGTAGGTGGGTTCTCGACAGGGACTGGCAGAAGCCGGTCGAGCAAACAGAAGGATTGCGATCCATGTCCAGAGATCTCGGCGGCCAGCGCGTCATCCTCGCCCTTGCAGCCGCTTCCGGCCTCAGCCTTGCCCTGGCGCCCGAAGCCGAGGCGGGAAAGCGCAACCCCGCACCGATCACCTTTGCCGGCGACACACCCGACGGACAGCCGGGCGAGGGCAGGGCGATGCAGCGCGCCAGCGCCAGCGCGAGCCCTGTGAGCCCAGGCGGTTCCGGGCGGCGCATCGAGTTCCGCTATCCCGACCAGCCCGACATTTCCTACGGCCCGAACGGTCCCCGCGCGCTCGGCGACGAGGCCGACCCCTTTGCCTTCTCCTCCTCCTCGGCGGCGATCTCGCCTGAGGATGCCAAACGCTACAGCGTCAGCGACGCCCCGCGGGTCGAGCCGCCCGTGGTGCCCGGCACACGTCCTGAGCCGCGCATCGACACCGCCGCGCTCGGTCCGGTGAAAGCGCCGAAATCCCGCGCCATCGATTACAGCGCCCCGCGCCTCGGCAGCCCGGACTTCCAGCCCGTGGCCGGCGCCAGCCAGGTCGAGACCGGCACCGCGTCCTGGTATGGTCCGAATTTCGATGGCCGGCCCACCGCAAGTGGCGAGATCTTCGACCAGGAAGCCCTCACCGGCGCCCATCCGACGCTTCCCCTTCCCAGCCTCGTGGAGGTCACCAACCTCTCCAATGGCCGCAAGCTGGTGATCCGGATAAATGATCGCGGGCCCTTCATCGACAATCGCGTGATCGACGTGTCGCGGAAGGCCGCGGAAATTCTCGGCTTCGAGACCGCCGGCACCGCCGAGGTTTCGGTGCGCTATATCGGGCCGGCGGGCGAAGCCGGGGTGCAGACCGCATCACGCCAGAGCGCCGCCCCGTCCTACCGTCCCGAGCCGGCCCGGCCGGCTTCGGCGCCAGTGCAGACCCGCGCACCGGCACCTGCGCCTGGTGATATTGGCGGGCTGGTGGTCCAGGTCGGCGCCTTCTCCGATATCGGCAATGCCGAGCAGGTCTTCGCCAGCCTGTCGCGTGACATGGATGTCCGCATCCAGCCGGTTCGCGTGAAGGGCGCTGATTACTTCCGCGTCGTGGTCGGGCCCTATGTCGACCGGGCCGCAGCCAGCCGGGCCAAGGGTGACCTCGCCCGGCGCGGATATGGTGATGCGCTGATCCGCTGGGACGAATAAGACCCGTTGATTGCAGCCAGCGCCCTTGGCGCGCCACATTCTTTTCGCTTGTCTCAAAGCCCGTTACAGCTAGTCCTGTGGCGGGTTTTGAACTTGGCGGAGAGTAGCAATGACGGTCTTGCGTGCGGTGTGTCTGTGTCTGGGTCTGTTTCTTGCAATGGGCGTCTGGCGCGCGGCTGATGCGCAGATCATCGAGAGCAAGGCGCCCCACGCCGTCATCTACGACGCGACCTCCGACAACATTCTCTACTCCAAGGCCGGCGAAGAGCCGATGATCCCGGCCTCCATGACCAAGATCATGACCGCCTTCGTGGTCTTCGACCGCATCGATCTCGGCGAACTCAGCACGGCCCAGGAATTTGTCACCAGCGAACGGGCCTGGCGCGAGGGCGGCTTTGCCTCCGGCGGATCGACCATGGGACTTGAGCCCGGCCAGCGGGCAACGGTCATGGAACTCCTGCGCGGCATGATCGTGGTGTCAGGCAATGATGCCTGCATCGTGCTGGCTGAAGGCATTTCCGGCACCGAGGCCGCCTTTGCCCGCGAAATGACCCGCGTCGCGCAGGACAAGGGGTTCAGCAGCGCGAATTTCGAGAACGCCACCGGGCTTTACGGCGAGAGCCACCGGATCTCAGCGGAGGATCTGGCCCGCCTGACCGACGAGTTGATCACCCGGTTTCCCTCCTTCTATGATCTCTATGCCGAAAAGGAATTCACCTGGAACGGCATCACCCAGCCCAATCGCAACCTGCTGCTCGACCGGTTCGAGGGGGCCGACGGGGTGAAGACCGGCCATCTCAGCCAGTCAGGATATGGCATGGTGGCCTCGGCGGAACGCGACGGACGGCGGATCATCGTGGTGGTCAACGGTCTGGACAGCGAGGCGGAGCGCGCCCAGGAGACAGAACGCCTCTTGCGCCTCGGCTTTACCGCGTTTGAGTCCCGGCAGATCGGAAGCCCCGGCCAGCGTGTTGGCGAAGTGGAGGTGTTCCTCGGCTCGGCCAGGACGGTCGGCGTGGTGATGGAGGACGCGATCGAGCTGACCGCCGCCAAGCGCGCCTTCCGCGATGGAACCTCCGAGATCGTGTACAACAGCCCGATCAAGGCGCCCGTGGCGGCCGGTGAAGAGATCGCACAATTGGTAATCACGCTGCCAGGGCGCGAGCCGGTTGAAGTGCCGCTGTTTGCTGCGGAAGACGTTTCGGGCATGGGCTTTCTCGAACGGGCGCTTGCGGGTTTCAGCGAAATGCTCTTCGGCGAAGGGGAGGCTGCGGAGGGATGAGCGGTCTGTTTGTCACGCTGGAAGGCGGCGAGGGTGCTGGCAAGTCGACCCTGATGTCGGGGCTGGCCAGGCGGCTCGAGGGCCTCGGACACACGGTGACCACGACGCGGGAGCCGGGTGGCTCGCCGGGGGCCGAGCGCCTCCGGGACATGGTGCTGCACCCGCCAGGGGGCGAGGCCTGGCCGCCGGAGAGTGCCGCGCTGCTCATGTCGGCGGCGCGCAGGGACCATGTGGAAAAGCTGATCATGCCGGCGCTTGCGCGCGGTGAAATGGTGATCTGCGACCGCTTTTCCGATTCCACCTGGGCCTATCAGGGCGGTCCCGGCGGGGTCGCTGACGATATCCTCCTCCAGTTCGAGGCGATTGCCTGCCGCAACTGCCTGCCGGATCTCACCATCCTGCTGGATGCGGCGCCCTCCGACCTTGTCGGACGTCGCCAGGGGCGCGGTGCCGATCGCCGGGATGTCTTCGAACGTGCGGATATCGCCTTCCATGACCGGGTCCGGGCGCGATTTCTCGCCCGCGCGCGCCGCGAGCCGGGACGGTTCCTGATCATGGATGCCCTGGAACGCGCCGAAGACCTCGCCGCAAGGGCGACGGAGGCCGTTGTCTCCCGGCTCGGACGCATGGCGGCGGAATGAGCCGCGACCTGACACGGCTTCATGGGCACGGGGGTGCCGAGACCGCCTTCATGGCGATGCGCGCGAGCGGCCGTCTGCACCATGGCTGGTTGATTGAGGGACCCTCGGGCATCGGAAAGGCGCACCTCGCCCTTCGCCTGGCGGTGCGCCTGCTCGGTGGGGATCCCGAAGACAGCGAGGATCGCGTGGCTGGCCTTGTCCTGTCCGGCGCCCATCCCGACCTGCGCTGGCTGAGGCGGCAGCCCGACGAGAAGGGCAAGCTGCCCCTCGACATTCCCGTGCGCGACGCCCGTGAACTGTCGCATTTTTTCGAGCTTCGCCCGGCCCTTGGGGGCGCGCGGGTCGGGATCATCGACAGTGTGGACGAGCTGAACCGATTCGGCGCGAATGCGCTGCTCAAGACGCTGGAGGAACCGCCGCGCGGGGCGGTGCTGCTGCTCATCCAACATGGCCAGCGTCCCATCCTGCCCACCATTCGCTCGCGCTGCCGTGTCCTGAAGCTTCATGCCATTGATGATACCTCCACGCGCGAAGTGTTGGACAAGGACGCGCCGGAGGGTTGGGAAAGCGTGGCGGGGCTCGTGCCCGGGCGGCCGGGAAAGATCGCCGCGCTGGCCTCGAAGGAAGCCAGGCTTGCCATCACCGCGGCAGAAACCCTGAGGCGGGAATGGCCGCGGCCGAGCGATGCGAGCCTCGGCCTGTTTGCCAGCCGTGCCGGTGACAGCGTTGAAGCGAACGAGGCGGGCCTGCTCGCCCTGCAGGACTGGTTCGCCGCGGAAGCGCGCCGGGCCAGCGGCCGGGCGCAGCAGAAATGGTCGGCCGCCTGGCTGGAACTCGTGCGCCGGGCCGCAGAGGCGCGCGATCTCGCCATGGAGCCGCGTCAAGTGAGCCATGCGCTCATGAAGACGGTGTTCTCGCTCGCCGAGACGCGCTAGTCCGGACCCCATGTTCGACACCCATGTAAACCTGCACGCCGAGGCCTTTGCCGACGATCTGGACGCTGTGCTGGCGCGCGCGGCCGAGGCCGGTGTTTCCCGTATGCTGGCCATCTGCGACCGGTTCGACCATTTCGGGCGGGTCAAGGAGATCGCCGGGGCCGCCGACAACATCTACGCCACGGTGGGCACCCATCCGCACCATGCCAAGGACTTTCCCGACCTGACGGCCGAGGCGCTGATCGAGGCTGCTGACAATCCGAATGTGGTGGCGATCGGCGAGACCGGGCTCGACCAGCACTATGGCTATTCGAGCCTGGAGGCGCAGGTCGCCGGCCTGAAAACACACATCAAGGCCGCCCAGGAGACCGGGCTGCCCATCGTCATCCACACGCGGGAAGCCGACCGGGAGACCGCCGAGATACTGGAAGAGGCGCATGCGGAGCGACCGTTTCCGATCCTTCTGCATTGCTATACCGGCGGCCACGACCTTGCCCGGCGGGGGCTGGCGCTCGGCGCCTTCGTGTCGGTTTCGGGAATTCTGAGCTTCAAGAACGCCCATGACGTGCGTGACGTGATTTCCAACGTGCCGCTGGAGCGCATCATCGTGGAGACCGATTGCCCCTATCTGGCGCCCGTGCCCATGCGCGGGCGACGCAATGAGCCGGCCTACCTGCCGCACGTGATCGCGGCCCTGGCCCGGCTGAAGGATGAAAGCCCCGAGGATGTGGCAAGGATCACCGAGGCGAATGCGCTGAGCCTCTTCGCCAGGGTGCCGGCTTGAGCCCGCCGCGCATGGAATTCACCCTGCTCGGCACGGGCTCGAGCGGGGGTGTACCGCGCCTCGGGCCGAACTGGGGGGTGTGCGATCCGAAGGAGCCGCGCAACCGGCGCATGCGCTGCTCGGCGCTCGTGGAACTCGGACCGGAGGACGGTGAGAGGACGAATATCCTCATCGATACCTCACCGGACCTGCGCGAACAGTTGCTGCGCTCCGGTGTCACCCGGCTTGATGCGGTGCTTTTCACCCATGACCATGCCGACCAGTGCCACGGCATTGATGACCTCCGCCTCGTCGCCCATTGCATGCATGCGCGCGTGCCGGTGCGGATGATGGGCGAGACGCACGACAGCCTTGTTCGCCGCTTCGGCTACTGTTTCCATGGTTTCCAGGAGGGGGGCTATCCCGCGATCATCGAGAACGGACCGGAGATCGTGCCCGGCGAGGCCTTTTCGCTTTCCGGCCCCGGCGGGGCTGTGGCGGTGATGCCGCTCGACCAGGATCACGGCGCGGTGCGATCCCTCGGCTTCCGCTTCGGGCCGCTGGCCTACTGCAATGACGTGGTGGCGCTGCCCGAGGAGAGCCTGAGTTTGCTCGCCGGTACGCAGGTCTTCATCGTCGATGCGCTGCGCTATGCGCCGCACCCGACCCATGCCCACCTGGAAAGGGCGCTTGAATGGGCCGGCCTGATCGGCGCTGAACGGACCATACTGACAAACCTGCATATCGACATGGATTACGCCACGCTGAAGCGCGAATTGCCGGACAATGTCGAACCAGCCTATGACGGAATGAGCGTTGTGATCGAGCGCGGCGCGGTCCGCCTGCGCGACCGCTTTGCGGTAGACTCGGCCTATCCGCCAGCATAATTTCACATAATATACCTTATCGGACTCTTGGCTATTTCCACGAGCGCCGCGGTCCCAGCAGCTGTACCCGCATCGCGCGCGCACGATCCGGCAAGGATTTCAATTTCAGGCACAGAAAATCGGCATGGGCTACGCTATCCCGGCTCGAGCGTCGCGAAGCACTCCCCTTCCCACGAAATCCAATTGGCCTCACCGGCAGAAACCACGAGATCGGGCAGGCCGATGCGCGCAATCAGGCGCGACTGCAGATCGAGGTCAGCCAGGTCGTGGGACCGTGGCCTCTTGCGGGATAACTCATATGGCAGCGGCCGCACGGGCGCCGCGATCCATTCGATCCGGATGCGCCCTCGCCCATTGGTGTGAATGCGGAAAAGAAACGCCTGTGAATGGTCCAGCGTGAGGATCCACCGCCGCAAAGACAGCAGGTTCCACCACAGAACCGGCCAGAACCAGACCGGCGTGGCGGCGTAGAAGC
>CAZXWB010000097.1:0-6473 GCA_964644395.1 uncultured Hyphomonadaceae bacterium
CTCTCCCCCACTGATCTCGATGCGCTCGGCGCGGTCGCCGAAGGCCTCGAATAGCTCCCGGTCGGTCCCGGTCAGCCAGGCCTGGCCGCCCAGCGCGTCGAGGGCATCGAAGAGGGCGGCGCGCCGGTCGGCGTCCAGGTGTGCGGCGGCTTCATCGAGCAGGAGCAGCGGCGAAGGACCGTCAATGCGGGCGGCGAGCGCGTCGGCGCTGGCGAGGATCAGGCCGATCAGCAGGGCCTTCTGCTGGCCGGTGGAGCACTGGGCCGCGGGCAGGCCCGTGGGCCGGTGGATGACGGTGAGGTCGGTGCGGTGGGGCCCGGTCAGCGTACGCCCGGCTTTCGCATCGGCGCGACGCATCTCCGCCCAGCGCGCCGCCAGCGCTGCGGCATCCTCATCGGCGCTGCCGTCGAGGCGCAGGTCGGCCTTCGGAAACGCCCCCTCGGCGCGGGCGTCGAGGGCGTCCTGCATCCGCGCCAGGATCAGCGCACGGTTGGCGGCAATGCCGGCTGTGGCCTCGGCCATGCGCCCTTCGATTGCGGTGAGCCAGGCCGGATCGGGCAGCGACTGTTCCAGGAGAGCGTTGCGCTCGCGCATGGCCTTCTCATAGGCCGCCGAAAGCGGACCATGGGCCGGGACATGGGCCATGACCTGACGGTCGAAGAAGCGCCGCCGGTCGCCCGCACCGCCGGCAAACACGCGGTCCATGGCCGGCGTCATCCAGACCACCCGGACGAGTTCGGCGATCTCGGCGGCGGTGGCGGGGGTGCCATCCAGGCGGTGAATGCGCTTGGCGGAGGGGCCGGAACGCTCCAGCGCCACGCCGATGCGATGGGCGTCGGCGCCACCGCCTGGCACAAGCTCGGCTGCCACGGTCCAGGACCCCGCGCTGCCCGTCCGGGCCAGTTCGCCGATCGCCACCGAGCGCAGGCCCCGGCCCGGGGAGAACTGGCTGATCGCCTCGATCAGATTGGTCTTGCCCGCGCCATTGGCCCCGTAAAGGCAGACATGCCGGCCCGTGAGCTTCAGGTCGAGCCGGGCATAGTTCCGGAAATCGGTCAGCCGGAGCCGCGTCAGCCGCGTCATGGCCTGTCCCCGCAACATTGCGGGTCTGCACTCACGCCCTTGTGAACCATTCTGGCCAGTGCTTTGCTTGGTGTGCGAAGGAGGAGTGCGAGGCCCATGGCATCTCAATTTCAGGATCGCCTGAGCCCGTCAACGCTGAGCATTGAAGGCTTCCTGTCGACCCGCGAACTCCGCGCCGCGCCCGTCCAGCGCGACTATCAGTGGACCGAGGTGCATGTCGACGCGCTCCTGCGCGACATTGCGCGGCAATTGCCGCCCCCCGGCGCAGGCTCATTGGCGCAACCCTATTTCATCGGCACCATGGTGGCCTGCCGCGATGGTGAGCTTGTCTACCTCTATGACGGCCTGCAGCGCACCACCACGTTGGTGCTCCTGCTTGCCGTGCTGCGTGATCGGGTCGCCGATCCGGCGCTCGCCCGGCGCCTGCACAATGCGATCACGCTGCACGGCCGGGATGGGCAGGCCGCTGGCCGGCTGATCCTGCCGGAACCCGACACCACCCTGCAGGACGATGTCTTCCCGCCCGGCCGGTTGCAGCAGTTTTCCGGGCGCGGCAAGTATGGCCGCGGCCTGACGATCACACGTGCGGTGCGCGCCATCGAAGCGGTTCTGAAGGCGAAGGGCGGGCCCGACCCCGATGCCCTGGCCCGACAGGTGCTCGACGCCACGCTGCTGACCCTGGTGGAGACCAAGGATCCGGACCTGGCGCTCCTGATCTTCCGGTCCATCAACAAGCCCGGCCTGCCGCTTGCGCCGAAGGACCTCATCAAGTCCCAGCTGCCGACCTTCGCCGAGGACGCCGCCGAGGCCGAACGCCTGATCATGCGCTGGGAGCGGGTGCAACAGCGCGTGCAGGAGGATTTCGCCGGTTTCGTCCAGACCATGTCAAGCGTGACCCTGCGCCGATTCGAAAAGCCGGGCCTGGCGGCGGAGGCGCTGGTGGGCTGGATGCGCGAGACCTATGCCCGCGACCCGAAACGCCTCGACACCTGGCTGTCGCGTGCCGAGGACGCCACGGGTCACTGGCGCCATATCCACGACATCACCCAGTCCGGCGCCACCAACCGCCATGCGCTCTGGCCGCTCCTGCCGGTCTGGGTGTTCCGCTGGACCTATTGGCAACCGCTCGCCCTGCGACTGATGATGAAGTCCCGACGGATGGAACGCAGCCACGGCCATGGCGCGGCGAGGCGCTGGCTGGCCAGGCAGTGCGACACGCTGCAGCGGCGCTGCATGGCGCTGGAGCTTGCCGCAGTGCCGACCGTGCGCCGGCTCGACCGGTTCCAGCGCGCCCTTGTGGCCGTGGAACGTGGCGCTGATCCCTTTACCGGCCCGCTCGCCGTGGCGGCAGGCATGCAGCGCCGGATCCGGGCCCGCCTGCGCAAATCCTTCACCGATCCCGAACTCCGCGTGGACCTGTTCAAGTGGATCGAGGCCCAGGGCCATGACCGCACGCTGCGCCACCTGCGCCGCCAGGTCGATACCGAACAGGGCGAGACGCCGGAGGTGGAGCACGTCCTGCCACAGAGCGTGGTGCCGGGATCGGACTGGCTCGCGGCCTTTCCCGACTATGACGAGCGCCTGCGCCTGACCGACCGGCTGGGCAATCTGGCGCTCGTGCCGCGGGACGTGAATACCGAGCTCGAGGACAAGCCCTTCGCCGACAAGCGTGCCATACTCGAGGCGAGTGCGAAGGTGGCGCGCTATCGCACGGCGATGGACATCCTCGGTGAGGCGGAATGGACGCCGGAGGTGATCGACCGGCGCACCGACCGGGTCGGTGAACTGGTCTGGACCCTGCTGGAAATCCCCGGCGAGCCGGCCTTCAACACCTGGGAGCCCGAGGACACCGATGCCGATCTGCCGCTCGAGGATGAGATGAACGGCAAGGAGGAACCGCCCGACGTGGATGCCGAACTGCTGAGTGAGGAATCCGAAGAACCGGAACCGCGTGGGGAGTGATGGACCCGGACAGATCGCACGATGCTTATGCTGCCGATGGTGACCGCCCGCGGCCCCGGCCTACCAGACGCCGGCCTCGCGAAGCTCGCGGGCAAGCCTCACCGGGAGGTCGGCGGCCGCGGTACTGTCCAGATCGACGGGGGCCTCTTCGGGCTTGAGATAGCGCCAACCCTGGAAGGCCTTCCGCGGTGTTGGCTCGACGAGCACGATCGTGGGATCGAGGTCGATCTCGCAATAGGCCCGGCCTTCGCGGTCCGTCAGGGTTTCCACGCCGAGGATCGTATTACGCATCAGCACCATGCCCTTGATCACCCAGTAGAGCGATCCGCCGGCGATGAGGTCATCGACCTGCTTCGGCGTCATCCGCGTCTGGCAGGCGGGCCGGGCCGGGCGGCCCTGGCGCGGACGGAACTGCATCTGGCGTGACTGCCAGTCCCGCATGTCATCCACCGTCTCGGCGCCGACGGCGAGCTTCACCATGTGAATCGTCATGGCAGGGAGAATAAGCGGCCTCGCCCCGCTTTCTAGCCCTGCTCCACAGGTTCATTCCCGTGTCGCCTGCCAGGCGGCCTCGGCCTCGGGCGATGCGAAGAAGAAATCCACATCAAGCAGGCGTGCCGAGAGTGTCCGGGACCGCGTGACCGGCCCGCGCCCGGCGGTGAAAGAGAGCTCGAAGGCCGTGACATAGGACAGCCCCAGGGTCGGCTCGTGGCCCAGCACATAGCTCTGCGTCAGGCGGTCGATGCGGCCCACGCCATCAACGCGGAACCGCCCGACGCTCTCATAATCCACCCGCACGAAGCGCTGGCTCACCGGGTCGAGCCAGACGCGACCGGCCAGGTGCTGGCTGGCCTCGATGTCGAAACTCGTATCGCTGTCGGTGATGGCGGGGCGGAAATCCACAGTCCAGGCCGCGCCGGCATCCTCCAGTTCCACGAGCGCGCCGAGGCGTTCCGACAGATTGTCCGGGAAGAGAAGCCCGTCCATGGAGGTGTCACCGGACCAGCCTTCGAGCACGGCGTCGAGGTCGCCATCACGCCCATTGCTGTCGGTCACCTGCCACATGGCCGGGCCCGACAGGCGCGGATCGAAACGGATGACGCGCAGCGCCTCGCCGCTCGTCACCTCCAGCGTGAAGGCGGCGCGCAGCGTCTTTGGTGCTTCGGTGGCCGCCAGCGCTTCGGACACGGGCGGCTCTGTGGTGGCGATGACGAATGCGATGGGCCAGAGCAACGGGCAGCCTCCCTAGAGCCGGAGACTGGTGTGAGTCGCCAATGGGGCGAAAATCTGACGGGATCTGTCACCCGTAATCCTTCGCATTGCCGTTGCGCACGGGGCCGCTAATCTCGCCGCCATCAGGCTGGAGGAGATCACGGGCCATGCCGAACGCCATCAAGACAAGCGAAGAACCCGACCTCACCGAAAGGCTGGCGGGACCGGATCTTGCGCCGCTGCGCATGGCCGTGGTCCATCCCGTCGGCCGTGGCTCGCTCAGGGGCGCGCTCGATGCCCACGCTGCCGGCCTGATCCAGCCGGTACTCGTCGGCCCGGCGGCGAAGGTCGATGCCGCAGCGGCCGAGATCGGCGCAAATCTTGACGGGATCGAACGCGTTGACGTGCCCCACAGCCATGCCGCTGCCGCCGAGGCGGTCAGCCTGGTCCGCGCCGGCGAGGCCGGCGGCATCATGAAGGGATCGCTGCACACCAATGAACTCATGGCCGAAATCGTCGACGGCGCCACCGGCCTGCGCACGGACCGGCGCATGAGCCATGTCTTCGTCATGCTCACACCGGCCTATCCGCGGGCCCTGATCATCAGCGATGGTGGCGTCAACATCACGCCCGACCTCACCACCAAGCGCTGGATCACCCAGAACGCGATCGATGTGGCCCACGCCATCGGCATCGAGACGCCCAAGGTCGCCATCCTGTCGGCAACAGAGGAAGTCGACCCGAACATCCCATCGACCATCGATGCCGCCGCGCTGTGCAAGATGGCCGAGCGGGGCCAGATCACGGGCGGCGTCCTCGACGGGCCGCTGGCCTTTGATGGCGCGGTCTCGCCCGACGCCGTCGCCGCAAAGGGCACCGTCTCGCCCGTCGCCGGGGAGGCCGACATTCTCATCGTGCCAAGCCTGGAGGCCGGCAACATGCTCGCCAAGCAGCTCGATTATCTCGCCGGCGCCTCGGCGGCGGGCATCGTTGTGGGCGCGAAGGTGCCCGTGGTGCTGACCAGCCGCGCCGACACGCCCGCCGAAAGGGTGGCGTCCTGCGCCCTGGCGGCCCGTCTCGCCCACTGGCAGGCGGGAGCGTCATGACGGCGGCACTGACCTTCAATGTCGGCTCGTCGAGCGTGAAGTTCTCGCTCTTCGCGATCAAGGGCGCGGGCGGGCTGGGCGACAATCTCCTGCGGGGCAACCTCGCCGACCTGCATGGCACGCCGCGGCTCAGCCTGTCGGGCCATGACGGCGATGCCGCCGAAATCGGCGAGGCGCTGGTCGCGGGCGGAACCGAAATCGCTCGGCTGGTGCCGGCCATTGCCGCCTGGTGCGCGGGCGCGCTGGAGGGGATGGAGATCATCGTGGCCGGGCATCGCATCGTCCATGGCGGGACGCGTTTCACCGGCCCGGCGCGGGCGAGCGAGGAGGTGCTGAACGCCCTCGACGCCCTGTCGGTCTTCGCGCCCTCGCACCAGCCGCACAATCTGGCCGGCGTGCGGGCACTGGCGGCGGCCAGCCCCGCACAGGTCCAGACGCTTTCCTTCGACACCGCCTTTCACCGCCGTGCACCGCGCACGAGCCAGCTTTACGCCCTGCCGCGCGCGCTGACCGATGAGGGCATCATCCGCTACGGCTTTCATGGCCTCTCATTCGCCCACATCGCCGAGACGCTGCCGGACATGCTGGGCGAGAGGCCCCATGACCGCGTGGTGGCGCTGCACCTCGGCAGCGGAGCCAGTGCCTGCGCCATGTTGGAGGGCCGGGGCGTGGCCACAAGCATGGGACTCACCGCGCTCGACGGGCTGATGATGGCCACGCGCTGCGGCGACCTCGATCCGGGCGTTGTACTGCACCTCATCCAGGACCGGGGCATGGCCGCCGGGGATGTCGCGCGTATGCTCTACAGCGAGTCCGGCCTGCTCGGCGTGTCGGGCATCAGTGCGGACATGAAGACCCTTCTGGACAGCGACGCGGCGGAGGCCGCGGAGGCGGTGGCGCTCTATGTCCACAGGATCGTGCGGGAAGTCGGTGCACTGGCCGCGGCCATGGGTGGGCTCGACGCCATCGTCTTCACCGGCGGCGTCGGCGAGAATGCCGCGCCCGTGCGGTCAAGCGTGTGCGCGGCGCTCGGCTGGGTGGGCGTTGACCTCGACACTGCCGCCAATGCGACCGGCACGGGCATCATCTCCGCGCCGGGTTCGGACGTCA
>CAZXWB010000098.1:0-6447 GCA_964644395.1 uncultured Hyphomonadaceae bacterium
TGGGCCTGGCCGCGCAGGATGGCGAGCGCCCGGTCGAGCTGGTAATCCTCGCCCTCATACTCCTCCGGCGGCTGTTCGTCGGGCATATGCGGGCCGCGACGTTCGGTGCCCTCTTCATTTTCCAGTGCATTGGGCAGGGCCGCTTCGGAGAAGAATTTCATCTTCTCGATCTCTTCCTCGCTGTAACGACGGTTGGAGATCTCGATGTCCGGCTCGATGCCCGTGGACTGGATGGAGCGGCCCGACGGGGTGTAGTAACGCGCTGTAGTCAGGCGCAGCGCACCGCGATTGCCGGTCAGCGGGATGACGGTCTGCACCGATCCCTTGCCGAAGCTCGTGATACCAAGCACGCGACCACGGCCGCGATCCTGTATGGCGCCCGCAACGATTTCGGCGGCTGAAGCCGACCCGCCATTGATCAGCACGATGATCGGCACGCCGCGGAATTCCTCGCCCGAGCGGGCATTGTAGCGTTGGATGTCGCTGTCGCGGCGCCCGCGTGTGGACACGATCTCACCACCGGTCAGGAACAGGTCCGAGACCGACACGGCCTGGTCGAGGAGCCCGCCGGGATTGTTGCGCAGGTCTATGACAAGACCGGCCGGACGCCCGCCGGCCTCGCGACGGATTTCGTCCAGCCCGGCTTCCAGCAGGTCGGTCGTGCGCTCATTGAAGTTCGACACGCGGATATAGCCGATATTGCCCTCCTCCAGGCGCGCCACCACTGTGCGCGGCTGGATCAGCTCGCGGGTCAGCGTGACGTCGAAGGTTTCCTCCTCGCCCTGGCGCAGAATGGAGATCGTGATGTCGGTGCCGATCTTGCCGCGCATCTCCTTGACCGACTCGTCCAGCGAGCGGCCGACAATGGGCTGGCCATTGATGGCGACGATCAGGTCACCGCTCTCAAGCCCGGCGCGCGCGGCCGGCGTGTCATCGATCGGCGCGATCACCTCGATGAAGCCATCCTTCATCTGCACCTCGATGCCGAGCCCGCCATACTCTCCCGAGGTGTCGATCTGCATGTCGCGGAACTTGTCCGGCGACAGGTAGGCGGAATGGGGATCGAGCGATGTCAGCATGCCGTTGATAGCAGCATCGATGGCTTCGGCGCGGTCAATTTCGGTGACGTAATCGCTCTGGACGCGCACCAGAACGTCAGCAAACAGTTCGACCTCGGAGAAGGTGCTCGTCTCGGCGGCACTGTTATTGGCCGACCAGGCGAGCGAGCCCGCGGAAATCGTGGCGAAACCCACAAGCGCGCCCAGCGCCGCTCCCGTCATCCAAGACCGCATTGGCATTCCTCCAGTTCTCGCCGAGGTTTCCATTCCTGGTCCTTTCCGGCCGGGCGGTGGCCCGCCTCATAAAACACTCGATGAAGGATCAGCCCTTCATCCACTTCGACGGGTCCATGGCGCGCCCGTCCTTGCGCACTTCCAGATAAAGCTCTGGCGACGGGCTCGCGCGACCCGGCATCCGGCCCACCGGTTCCCCGGCAGAGACCCACTGGCCCTTCGAACCGTAAATCTCGCGCATACCGCTCAATATTACATGGTATCCGTCACTTGTACGCAAGATCAACATTTCACCATAGCTGCGAAATGACCCGGCATAGACGATCTTGCCGTCCACCGGCGCAACCACCTGGGCCTGCTCACGGGTTTCGATATACAATCCTTCGGACTTTGTGCCCGTTGCGAGCGTCTCGCCGTACTTCAGCGCCAGCAGGCCCGTCGCCGGCTTCATCAGGCCACCGAGGACGGCATTGTCCAGCGGGCGGCGGGGGCGCAGGACCGGGTCAGGGCGGGCCGTCGCTGCGGGCGCGCTCTCCAGCGCGGCAAATTGAGGCAGCTGCGGCTTGGTGCGCGGCGCCACGGGGGCGGCGGCCTCCAGGGTGGCCAGCAACTGGCCGATGGTCTCGGCGCGTTCGGCCAGGGCATCGACCTGCTGGCGCAGGGCATCGGCCTCACCGGCAATGTTGGTGAAACGGGCGCGCTTCGCCGCAGCGAGCTGCTCGATTTCCTCGCGCTTCTCGGCCAGGATCGCCTCGGCCGCCGCCAGGCGGGCGCGCTCCTTGCGCAGGTCGGCCTCGATACGTTCGAGCTTGCGGAGCTCGCCGGTCAGCTTGTCGGTCCGGGATTTCAGTTCCGGCGCCATGACGCCCATGACGATGGAGGCGCGAATGGCCGTCGTGGCGTCCTCGGGACGCGTGACCATGGCCGGCGGCCGTTGGGCCGACGACAGCGCGAGCGCGCCGAGCAGGGCGTCGAGATTGTCGCGGTCGGCGAGCAGCGACGCCTGCAGCGAGCCCCGGCGCGCTTCGAGGTCGATCAGCCGGCGTTCCGCGATCGTGGCCTGTTCCTCGCGACGGCGGCTCTCCATGGCCGCCGCGATCAGCCGGGCGTCCACGTCACCGAGGTCGCGCTCGGCCCAGTCGCGGGCATCGACTAGCGCCTGCAGCCTGGCCTCGGCGGCGGCTTTCTCCGCCTCCAGCCGCTCCAGCTCGTCGCGCGACACATCCGGCCCCGCCCCGATCAGGGCGAGCGCGAGTATCGGAACGGAGAGAATAGCCCGGCGCAGCATAACTTATAATTTAGCGCATTCGGCATGGATGACAGATTAACAATTGCGGGAGGGCGGCGCCCGGCCGGTGCTCAATCGCAGGTCGCAGACAAGGCAGCGACACCCCTTGCTGCGCGGCGCGTATTGACCCAGTCCAGCGTGGCGTCGACCTGTTCGCCGGCGAGGCCGAGTGATGTGGTGGGATCGAGCAGGCGGTCGATGTCGCCTGCAAGCCGGGGCCCGATCACGGGGTCGCCCAGCAGGGCGTCGCGGAAGGCCTCGCCTGTCTCCAGGCTCGCCGTCGCGGCTGCGCGCACACGCGTCTCGGCCTCCTCGCGGCTCATGGTCTCGCCAAGGAAGAGCACGATGCGCTGGGACATGATCATGCCGTCTGTTTGCCTGAGATTCTCGCGCATGCGTCCGGGGTCCACCTCCAGCCGACCGATCAGGCGCCGTGTATCGTCCAGCATGTCGGCGGCCCCGAGCGTGATCGCCTCCAGCGTCCGGTTCGGCCGGGAGGTGTTGTCGCGCTCGAAGATCGCCTCGACGTCATCGAGGATGACACCCGCAAGCGCCGGAATGGTCCGGCCATGGTAGACCAGCGCCTCCGACAGGCTCGGATTGCGCTTGTGCGGCATGGTGCTGGAGCCCACGGCGCGCGCGGGACGGCGCTCGACGATTTCGCCGATATCGGTCATCTGGAGCCGGTAGATCTCGCCGCCAATCGCGGCGTTCGACTTGGCGATGAGGGCGAGGACCTGGGCATATTCGGCAAACACATCCCTTGCCGGGCGCCAGTCCGCGGGTTCCGGCGCATCAAGGCCGAGGCGCTGCGACACAAGCCGCTCCACTTCCATGCCCTGTTCGCCGAGGCCAAGATAGCTGCCCACCGCCCCCTTCAGGACGCCGCTGGTTCGCAGGCGGGCGCGGACCTCGTAAAGCCGGTCAATATTGCGCCGGGTCTGGGCAAGCCAGACAGAGACCTTCTTGCCGAAGGTGATGGGCAGGGCGTGCTGGCCGAGCGTGCGGCCCATAATCGGCGTGTCGCGGTATTGGCGGGCGAGGCAGGCCAGGCCCTGCTCGATCTCGCGCATTTCCGCGATCATCAGGTCGATTGCGTCCAGCAATTGCAGCAGTTTCACCGTGTCATAGACGTCCACCGTGGTGACGCCGCGATGCAGCGCGTCGCCGGCCTCTTCGCTCAGGGACCGCCGCCAGACATTCAGAAGCGCCACCATGCGATGGCGAACGATATCGTACTCGGCCGACACCTCATCGAGCGGGGCGTAGCGTGTGTCGGCCTTGCGGGCGATTTCGGCGGCGGCATCCGCCGGAACGATCCCCAGCTCGGCCTGGGCCCCGGCAATGGCGGCTTCGATCTCCATGACCAGGCCGTTGCGATGGTCTGGCGCGAAGAGGTCCGGAATGTCGCGAGCGGACTGGGCGCTGGCGCAAGCGCACAGCGGATGGAAGATGGCGAGGCAGATAACGAGCCGGCACAGGAAAAGGACGTGGATCATGGCCTGGCCTCCGGTGCAGGGGCTGCGCCGAGCACTTCGACCAGGGCAGCGGCATAGACCTCCGCCAGGGCGTCAATCTCGTCCCGCGGGGTATGGTCGCCGAATTCGACCGTCAGGGCCGGCGCGGCAAAGGTTTCCACGAACCAGGAGCGCGAGGTGGGCAGGCCGGGATTGTGGCTGGAGGACCGAGCGGGCATCTCGCTGGCCCAGCGCGCATCAATCGCGGAAAGCCAGCGGCGGGCGAATTCCGCCGGGAGTAGGCCGGATCCGTCGGGCGCGGTGTAGAAGACATTGCGCCGGGTGGCGTGAAAGTCGAGCATCAGCAAGGGACGGTAGCCCGCCGCCACAAGGCGATCTATCTCCTCGCGCACCGCGCGGGTTTCCGGCTGAGAGAAGGGCCCCCAGTCGCGATTGAGGTCGATGAGGCCGGTATTGAGGCGCCAGTGGCCGCGCTGGACCCCGTCCAGGTTCATTTCCGGCACGATCAGCACCCGGTGGGACTGAAGGAACACGCCCGCGCGTGCGGGATCGAGCAGCAGGGCCTCCAGAAAGGCGCGAAGGCCGAGCACACCGGGCACTTCCGGCGGGTGCTGGCCGCCCAGAATGATGACAAGCGGTGCGCCGGGCGTGTCGGAACCGCCGCTCAGAGCGGTCAAGGGCCGGCCGTCCACCGTCTGGCCGATATCGGCCCGCGTCAGCCCGGCCTGCACGCCGAAACGCTCCAGCCAGGCCTGGCGCTCAACCGGCGGCAACCATTCCTGCCCGGCGACCTTGGTACGCCCCTCTGGCGCGTTGAGGCGTATCACCGCCCGGCGCCCGTCATCGGCCAATGTCACGGCGGTTTCGGGCAGTGCCTGCCAGCCATCGGCGCTTTCGCGCCTCGGCCGGTAGCGGTGTTTGGACTCGGTGTAATTCAGCGCCACGCGCACTTCCGCCGCTCGGTCCGCGCGGATTTCAAAGGCATACCAGGGGCTCGGATTGATCGGCGTCGCCTCCGGCGCGATGGTCACGCTGAAGCTCTCCGGTCCGGTACGTTCGCAATCGGCCGCCCGGGCCTGGGGGAAATCGGCGCGAAGCTGCACCGGCCCGGTCTCGCAGGTCGGTTCAAGGGGCACCGGCGCACTGGCGCAGGCCGCCACCAGGGTTGCGAGACAGGACCAGAGGAGATAACGCATCAGAACACCTCCGGCGCCAGGAAGATGGCGATCACCGACAGGACGGCCACGCCGATGAGATTGAGAAATATGCCGGCCCGCATCATGCGCGGGATCGACAGGTAACCGGAACTGAACACGATCGCATTGGGCGGTGTCGCCACGGGCAGCATGAAGGCGCAGCTCGCCGCCAGCGTCACGGGGACGACGAAGAGCAGCGGATCATTGCCGGTTTCCACCGCCAGCGCGGCCACCACGGGCAGGAAGGTCGCCGTGGTGGCCAGGTTGCTGGTCAGCTCGGTGAGGAAGATGACAAGCGCGGTGGCCGCCACGATGAGCACGGCGAGGTGGAAGGTGCTGAGCGGGGCGAGTTGCTGGCCGATCCACAGCGTGAGACCTGAGGACGTCATCCCGCCGGCCAGCGCCAGGCCGCCGCCAAACAGGATGAGCACGCCCCAGGGCAGGCGCTGGGTCTCCTGCCAGGTCATCAGGTTGCCGGGCTGCGTGCCGCTCGGGATGAGGAAGGTCAGCACGGCGGCGGTCATGGCGATGCCGGCATCGGTGATCCCCTCCAGGCCAAGCGCCGCCGACAGCGGCTTGCGCAGGAGCCAGCCCGCCACCAGAAGCAGGAAGACGATGGCGATCCGAACCTCGGCGCGCGTGATCGGGCCGATGTCGCTTCCGATGCTGCGCAGGTCCTTCTGCGCCTCTGCGGTGGCGCGGAAATCAACCTTGAACAGGATATGGGTCAGGAAGAACCACGACACTGGCAGCATGACAAGCGCCAGGGGAACCCCGACCAGCATCCAGCGCGCCACGTCGATCTCGACACCGTAATTGGCGTTCATGAACTCCGCCATGAAGGCATTGGGCGGGGTGCCGACCAGCGTTGTCATGCCGCCGAGCGTCGCGCCATAGGCCAGGCCGAGGAGCATGGCGGTCTCGAAGTCGCCCCGCTGCTTGTCGGCCATGCCCGGCATCTGGTCGCGGATCACCGCCAGCACCGACATGACGATGGGTAGCATCATCAGCGTGGTGGAGGTGTTGGATATCCACATGCTGAGCAGCGCTGCGGCGATCATGAAACCGCCGATCAGCGCCTTGCCATTGGCATCCACGAAGCGGAAGATGGTGAGCGCCACGCGCCGGTGGAGCCCCGCCCGTTCGATGGCGAGCGCGATCACGAAACCGCCGAGGAAAAGATAGATGGTCGG
>CAZXWB010000099.1:0-6348 GCA_964644395.1 uncultured Hyphomonadaceae bacterium
CGGCCTTCCATGTCCGGGCGCACGATGATGCGGTCAACCACCACATCGATGTCATGCTTGTACTTCTTGTCCAGCGTCGGCGGGTCTTCGAGCTCATGATAGGATCCGTCCACCTTCACCCGCTGGAAGCCTTTCTGGAGAAGGTCGGCAAATTCCTTGCGGTATTCGCCCTTGCGGCCCCGCACGATGGGCGCAAGCAGGTAAAGCCGCGTGCCCTCGGGCAGCTCCATGGTCCGGTCGACCATCTGGGAGATCGTCTGGCTCTCGATGGGCAGGCCCGTGGCCGGCGAATAGGGCACGCCGACACGCGCCCACAAGAGGCGCATATAGTCGTAGATTTCGGTCACCGTAGCGACGGTGGAGCGCGGGTTCCGCGAGGTTGTCTTCTGTTCGATGGAGATCGCCGGCGAGAGGCCCTCAATGCTCTCCACATCGGGCTTCTGCATCAGTTCCAGGAATTGCCGGGCATAGGCCGACAGGCTTTCGACATAGCGCCGCTGGCCCTCGGCATAGATCGTGTCAAAGGCGAGCGAGGATTTGCCCGAGCCTGACAGGCCTGTCATGACGACAAGCTGACCGCGGGGAATGTCCACATCAACATTCTTGAGATTGTGTTCCTTCGCGCCGCGCACGCGAATGAAGGGGCTCTCGGTCATTCGTTTCGCCTTGGTTTCGTTCTCTCTCTAGGTGAAGCGGGCAGGGGGCGGGGGCAAGGCAGGCCATGCGCTTTTCCCACGGATTGCCGTTGGACCTGTCCACAAGAGTTGATGAAGTTGCCGTTTTGTGCAAGAACATTAATCGAACAAATTTCCCGGCGCAGGGGCGACACGGGCGTTCAGACAGGTTAATGAGTCGGTTGAGGACAAATTCAGGACAGTGAATGGAGGCGGCACATGGCCGGATCGGTGAACAAGGTCATTCTGGTCGGAAATCTCGGTGCAGATCCGGAAGTGCGCCAGTTCCAGAATGGCGGGCAGGTCTGCAATCTGTCGGTGGCGACATCGGAAAGCTGGAAGGACCGCAACACGGGCGAACGCCGGGAGAAGACCGAGTGGCACCGCGTGTCGATCTTCAGTGAGGGCCTGGTCAAGGTCGCGCAGAGCTATCTGAAAAAGGGCTCGAAAGTGTACCTTGAAGGCCAGCTTGAAACCCGCAAATGGCAGGACCAGAGCGGCAATGACCGCTACACCACGGAAGTGGTGCTTCGGGGTTACAATTCGAACCTCACCATGCTGGACGGGCGCGGTGATGGCGGCGGCCAGCGGGTCGGCTTCGACAGCGGCGCATCCCAGGGCGGCCCGCGCCAGATGAGCGGCCCGGCGGAGGATTTCAGCCAGGCGATTGATGACGACATTCCGTTCTGAGGCCGCAACTCAGCCGACGGTGAGGATGTCGACGGCGGCGGAGGTGGCGTTTCCGCCGGCCTCCAGCGCGCCGCCAATGACATGGATGTCCTTGCCGAGCGCCACCGCGCCGAGGCCATGTCGCGGGCGCGGCATGTCCGGCAAGGCGTCCCAGGCGTCGCGGTCGGGGTCATAGACCCAGCTTTCAGGATACACCCCGCCGCCATTGTCGAAGAACTCGCCGCCGAAGACATAGAGTTTCCGATTCACGACGGCTGCAGCCAGCCCGCCCTGGGCCTGCGGCATGGGCGCGGCCTGGCGCCAGCGATCCTCCCGGAAATCATAGACCTCATGGGTGTCATTGTTGCCACCTGACACGGTGCGACCGCCCACCACATGCCAGGCGCCATCGATCACGCCCGAGGCGGCGCTATTGCGCGGCGTGGGCAGCGGTGCGGCGGTGTCCCAGCGGCCTTCAATTTCGGACAGCACGAAATGGTGGCCGGTATCGACATGGTCGTTCCAGTTCGCGTTTGCCGTCCCCTGCGGCGTGCGCCCGCCGGCCAGGTGGACCGCGCCGTTACCCACCGCCGTGACCGCTTCGCCGCAGCCAAGTGGCAGGGGCGGCAAGTCTCGCCAGGCGCCGGAGCCTGTGCCTTCGCCAGTCGCCAGGACCCAGCCCGAACGCTGCATGGTCCAGACCGCCTCCGGGCCTGGGCTCTCGAAACCCGCGATCACAAGCAGGTCCCCGCGAAAACTGACCAGATGCGGATGGTGCCGCGCAACGGGCAGGCTCGGTGCTTCGACCCAGGTCTCGCTGGCGGGCTGATACCGGACATGCCGGTCGGTGGGGCCGGTTATCCGCCCACCGGACGCAATGAAGCCGCCGGCGAGATGGATGCCGCCGGCATGCGCGTTGGGATAGACTTCCTGCACCGCCAGCGGCATTTCGGGTCCCATGCGCCAGGCGCGTGGGGGCGGCTTGCCGGGCAGGTGTCCGCCCATGCAGGCCGCGGCTGAAGCGGCCGCGCTACCGGCCAGGAAGTGGCGGCGAGTGAAGGGGTGGATCGGCATGGTTCGGCTCCGGCTGGCTGCAGGCTGAGGATAACACGCCGGGGCCCCGCGCCAACGGTGCTCCGGGTTTGTCTGGGGCGCCGCGGACTGCTACGAAAAAACACTGATCACGGAGTGATTCGAGGTCCGTGCGCGCCTGTCCAGGTTTGCGCGCGACCCCGGTGAAGGAAAGGCCGACCTGGTGAGCGACGAGAACACGCCCGACACACCCGAGGAACCGGAAAACGGCGGCGCGCTGCCGGAGCGCGACGATGCCTTCGACCCGGTCTATATCGAGGATGAGCTGAAGCGCTCCTATCTCGATTACGCCATGAGCGTGATTGTCGCGCGCGCGCTGCCGGACGTGCGCGACGGGCTGAAGCCGGTGCACCGGCGTATCCTCTACGCCATGCAGGAGGGCGGCTACACGCCTGACAAGCCCTACCGGAAATCCGCCGCCATTGTCGGCGACGTGATGGGCAAGTACCACCCCCATGGCGACAGCGCCATCTATGACGCCCTGGTGCGCATGGCCCAGCCCTTCTCCATGGGCCTGAAGCTGGTCGATGGCCAGGGCAATTTCGGCTCGATCGACAATGACCCGCCGGCGGCCATGCGCTACACCGAGAGCCGCATGGACAAGGCGGCGACCTATCTGCTCGCCGATATCGACAAGGACACCGTCGACTTCCAGGACAATTATGACGGTTCCACCCGGGAGCCCTCGGTCCTGCCCGCGCAGTTTCCCAATCTGCTGGTCAACGGCGCCGGCGGCATTGCGGTCGGCATGGCCACGAACATCCCGCCGCACAATCTCGGCGAGGTGATCGACGCGACACTCGCCATGATGGACGATCCGGCGATCTCCGACGAGGAACTCCTGGGGTTCGTGCCGGGGCCGGACTTTCCCACCGGCGGGCTCATCCTCGGGCGCACGGGCTCGCGCAACGGGCTGATGACGGGCAAGGGCTCGGTCATCATGCGGGCCAAGACCCGGATCGAGACGGTCAAGTCCGGCCGCGAGGCGATCATTGTCGACGAGATTCCCTACCAGGTGAACAAGGCGACCATGTACGAGAAGATCGCCGAGCTGGTGCGCGACAAGCGGGTCGAGGGCGTGGCGGAAATGCGCGACGAGTCCGACCGGCATGGCATTCGCGTCGTGATCGAGATCAAGCGCGACGCCAGCCCCGATGTCGTGCTGAACCAGCTCTATCGATACTCCCAGCTGCAGACCTCCTTCGGCGTCAACATGCTGGCGCTGAACAATGGCCGCCCGGAACAGCTCACCCTGCGCATGGTGCTGCAGAGCTTCATTGGTTTCCGCGAGGAGGTGATTGCCCGGCGCACCCGGTTCGAGCTCAACAAGGCGCGCGACCGGGCCCATGTGCTCGTGGGCCTGGCGCTGGCGGTGGCCAATATCGATGAGGTCATCCGGATCATCCGCGAGGCGCCGGACCCCGCCACGGCACGCACGCAGCTGCTGGAACGCGAGTGGCCGGCGTCCGACATGCTGCCGGTGATCGAACTCGTCGCTGACCGGCGCACGGTGATCCAGGAGGGCGGCAGGATCCGCCTGTCGGATGAACAGGCCCGCGCCATTCTCGACCTCCGCCTGCACCGTCTGACGGGCCTGGGTCGTGAGGAAATCGGCAATGAGGTCAAGGCGCTTAAGGAGAAGATCGAGGATTATCTCGACATTCTCCGCTCCCGCCCGCGCATCCTCGACATCATCCGCGTCGAGCTGAAAGAGGTGAAGGACAAATTCGCCGTGCCGCGGCGCTCGGAGTTTGTCGAGGGCGATCTCGACCTCGAGGACGAGGATCTGATCGAGCGCGAGGACATGGTCGTGACCGTGACCCATGGCGGCTATGTCAAGCGCACGCCGCTCTCGACCTACCGCACCCAGCACCGGGGCGGAAAGGGGCGCTCCGGCATGGCGATGAAGGATGAGGATTTCATCACACGGGTCTTCACCGCCTCGACCCATACCGAAGTCCTGTTCTTCTCCTCCGCCGGCATGGTCTACAAGCACAAGGTCTGGCGCCTGCCCCAGGGCACGCCGCAATCGCGCGGCAAGGCCTTCGTGAACCTGCTGCCGCTGGACAAGGATGAGTGGATCACCTCCATCATGCCGCTGCCCGAGGATGCCGGGGACATCGAACGCCTTGACGTCATGTTTGCCACGAAAATGGGCAATGTGCGGCGCAACCGGCTGTCGGACTTCGTCAATGTGAACCGCAACGGCAAGATCGCCATGAAGCCCGATGAGGGCGACGGCATTGTCAGCGTGCAGATCTGTTCCGCCGATGATGATGTCATGCTGACGACCTCGAGGGCGGCCTGTATCCGCTTCCGCGTGGGTGACGTGCGGGTCTTCTCGGGGCGTACCTCCACCGGTGTGAAGGGCATCCGGCTGGCCAAGGACGACCATGTGATCTCGCTGACCGTCCTGCGCCATGTGGACGTCACGCCGGAGGAGGCGCGCGCCTATCTGAAACATGCCGCTGCACTGCGTCGCGCTCAGGGCGCCGATGTGGACGAAGCCGCCATTGACGGCACATCGCCGGAGGAGGATTCCGAAGAGGAGGCCGGTGTCGAGACATCGCTCGACGGCGACCGCCTGGCCTTCCTGCAGGCCGCCGAACAGCAAATCCTCGCCATCACGACCGACGGCATGGGCAAGCGCGCCATCGGCTATGATTACAGGGTCACCGGCCGGCGTGGTAAGGGCCTGATCGCCCATCGCATTTCCGGCGACCAGCGCCTGGCAGCGGCATTCCGCGTCGACGAGGCCGATGAGGTGATGCTGGTCACCGATGCGGGCCAGCTGATCCGCACGCCGGTGGACCAGATCCGGCTGGCGGGCCGGGCGACCCAGGGTGTGCGCGTTCTGCGGGTGGCGGATGGTGAGAAGGTGGTCTCGGTGGAGCGGGTGCTCGACACCGCCGATCCCGACGAGGAGGGCGATGCCGATCTGACCTGATCGCAGGGGCAGGGTCTTGGCCCTGTCCTAATCCTTCCGGTTTGCTATCAGTGTCACGCAAACGGGCCACCAATGGGGAAGTTCATGGCACGCACGGGGCTTTATCCGGGGACGTTCGATCCCCTGACCTTCGGACACATGGACATCATCAGGCGGGCGGTGAAGCTCGTCGATCACCTGGTCATCGGTGTGGCCATCAATCGCGACAAGGGTCCGCTCTTCACCCTGGAGGAGCGCGTGGCCATGGTGGAGGCGGAGATCGAAGACCTGCCCGATGGCCGCCGCGCCCATGTTTCGGTTCGGCCCTTCGACACGCTGCTGGTGCATTTTGCCGAGACCGTCGGCGCGCAGGTGATCGTGCGCGGCCTGCGGGCGGTTTCGGACTTCGAGTACGAGTTCCAGATGGTGGCCATGAATGACAAGCTGTCAGCGGAGATTGAAACCGTCTTCCTGATGGCCGATCCTCAACACCAGGCCGTGGCCTCGCGGCTGGTAAAGGAAATCGCCCGGCTGGATGGCGATGTGGCCGCGTTCGTGCCACCGCGCATCCGGGACCGGCTGTTGGAGAAGTATGGAAAATGACGTTCGTACAAAAATCCGTTCCCCTGCTGATCGCCTCCGCGCTCGCAATCCTGCCGGCCTGCGGCCAGTCCGGTGCCGAAGAAGACAATCCCGTTGCCGCAACTGCCGCTGACAGGGACGCGCAGGCGATCGGTGAGGGGGATGCGGTCAGTACGGTCCCCGCGCCCGACACGTCGGCCGAAGACACCATTATACCTGGCGAGAACCTGCCTGCCGGCTTCGAAGCCAGCGACACCGCCAACTGGCGCCAGGTTGATCCCGAGAACCTGTTCATCTTCGAGACCACCAAGGGCACGGTCTATGTCGAGGCGTTCCCCGAAGTGGCGCCCAACCATGTGGACCAGTTCCGCACCATCATCCGGTCCGGGGACTATGCCGGCACGA
>CAZXWB010000100.1:0-6335 GCA_964644395.1 uncultured Hyphomonadaceae bacterium
AGCCCTTCCGGTCCCGCCAGTCATTCAGCGTCGCCTGCGTGATGCCGAGATTGGTTTCGCCGCCAAAATCATAGGGATCATCCACATGGCCGCCCTCATTCAGGAAGACGATCCTGACCGCACGCAGAAAGTCCTCGGGGAACTCCTCAATGGCGCGCAGATGGGCCTCAATGTCGAACGCGTCTGCGACTGACGCCTCGAAGTCACCAATCCCGTCGGCCCGGCTATGGCCCGTTTCGTGCCGAGCGCCGTCGAGGCTTTCCAGGGCGCCGAGATCCCGGAACCCGCCGAACGCGCTTTCGAACGCGCTTTCGAACGTGTCCGACAGGCTCTGGATCCTGTCCTCGACCCATCGCACGATTTCACCGGCATGGCGTTCGGTGAGGTCATGGGACAGCATGACCACGCGCTGGAAACGGCGCAGGGCCGAGACCACTTCATCGGAACCGGCGCCGCCAAAGGTCAGGTCGCGCGCTTCCTGCCAGGCATCGCGGATATAGGGCACGCGCGTCCAGTCGGGCCGGGTTTCGGCATGATCGATCTCGAACACGATGTGGGGCTCTTGCACCGGCTGCCGGCCCTCACGGAAGACCAGCTTGTGATCGCTGCTGCGCACGCCGAGTGCGTCGGCATCGAGGTCCCCAGACCCGTTATAGGCAATGGCAAAGAGACCGCACTGGCCATCGGCGGCGAGCGCCTGGGAGAGCCCGATCTCGAGGCGCAGGCCGTCATTGAAGCCGAGCATGGAATTGATGCCTTCACCCAGCATGCCGGCAAACTCCCGGGCCTCGTTCACGAAGGGCAGCGATGCGCGGCGGGCGAGACCGGTCAGCAGGTCGAGCGCGCCGGAATGGGCCTTGGCATTCTGGACCCCCAGCAGGGCGATTTCCATGTTCAGGTCCGAGCGATAGGGAATCGGGCCCAGCGCATTGAGGTCGCGCTGGATCATCCGGCTCAGCCGGTCGCCGACAAGCTGGCTGGAACTCGCAGGCGACAGGAAGGTGGTGAGCCCGATTTCCGGCTCGTCGCTGTCATGGGTGGTCGAGCGGATGCTGAGATGCACCGCGGTGTGGTCGATCAGGTCACGCTTCGACCGCCGCCGCCCGGCATCGGAGCCATCCGATGACGGGTCGAAGAAGGATTGCACGCGGATGCGGACATAGTCCTTCGCCGGGTCGAGGCGTTTGCCCTGGGCTGCGCTGCGCGTGAGGGGGCGGATGCCGCCCTCCTCCTCGGCGGCGACGGCGTAGAGCTTGCGTTCGACAAAATCCTTTCCGGCCATGGTGTCCCCCCATTCAGGCTGGTTCGGCGCACCCGCAGCGTGCGCTTGCAATACCGTTACCTTAACTTTTCCACAGCCATGTGAAAGCCCCGATTATCACCGCGTGCGGGGGGCTGCGCGCTACGCCCCGGCACGGAATGACCTCACCACGGCGATGACGAGCCGGTCCTTCTGTTGCTCGAAATCTGGCAAGTCCTCGAAGGCGATGAGCAGGGGGTGGGTCTTGCGCCGGGCGTCCTTGGTCTCGCCATGGACCCAGCCATCGGCGCGCTTGGTCTCCATCCAGTTGCGGTGCTGCTCGCCCGGCGGGGCGTCCGGGTGATCGAGGACGAACTGCACGCTGTCATGGGTGGCGCGCTTCATCCATTGCGGCGCCTGGCCCCAGGACGGCATCGTCTCGCCCGTGGACGCCCGGACAAAGCCGCGCAGCGCCTCATGCACGGTCTGGGCGATGACCTCGATGTCGGGCGCGTCACTCATTCCACATACCCCTCACACGGGCTCCACAGCCAGCCGGGATTGTCCGGGTCCTCGGGCTCACCGCGCAGGATGGGATAACGCTCCTGGTCCTCCACCCGAAACGCCAGTGGTTGGCCGGAACCGTACATGTCCCGCAAGATCTGGCAAGCGATGCGGACTTTATCTTTTGGGCTTTCGGCGAGGATGATGTGTGGATGTCGTAGAGGCGAGCTTTGTTGTCATCTGATCCGATGAGGACCGATTGCCCGTCCGGCGAAAACGCGACGGCGAAGATCGGGCCATCGGTTTCAAAGACCCCGCTAAGCCGGGTACTTGTGATGACATTCGCAGCGGCCTTCTGGACCGAGACGAAACCTGTGCTGCCGGTCAATAGCGGTTCCCAAGTACCCCTCTCCGCCGTCAGGATCACCTTATCGGACGGCCTTTTCTCTTTCCCGACCCGCGTCGCTTCAATTGCAAATAGATCCCCCCTCCACTCTGAGTTGGATACAATCACCGTTGCCAATAGCCAGGTCGTCCAGATCGCCAGCGCGCCCACCACCATTGTCGCAAACAGGCCGATCAGGGTCGCCCGTCGCACCCGGCGCGTGGCGGCCTGGGCTTTGGCGAGCGCCTCTTCGCGCTCCTTGAGACCGGCGGCGGCCTCCAGCTTGCGGCGGTCCTCCTCGGCCTGGCTCGCCTTCAGGAAGTCGTGGACGAGGTCGCCCACCACCTGACCCGGCGGGGTGCGGGCGAGCCATGCATGGGCGTCGCCCAACACCTCACCGCGCCAGAGGAGATCGAGATTGTCGCCGCGTCCGCGCCAGAGCGCGGCCTGTTCAGCCACACGCGTGGCTTCGCGCTTCCAGTCGAGATCGGTCTTCAGTGCCTGTTCAAGCTCCTGGACCCCGCGATAGAAACCCGAGCCCGGAATGGCCTCGGTGCGGTAGAAATGGATGTAGTTGATCTCGGCCAGTTGCGGTGGCGGGTCGCCGTCGAAGGCTTGCGGAGCGACGGGGATCATGGGCTTGTTCAGGCGTTCCGCCTCGTCCACCTCCCATCGGCAGATGGGCGAGCCCGCAGAGCGCTCCGACAGGACAAACACCACCGTGTCGCAGGAAAAGATCAGCGCGCCGAGGCGGTCTTTCCATTTCTCGCCAGGGTCGATGTCGTGGCGGTCGATGATGGGCTCAAAGCCCTTGTCCTCGAGCGCCAGGACGAGCTGGTCGGCAAAGTCGATATCGCTGCGGGAATAGGAGACGAAAACCTTGAGTTTGTCTTTCGCCTCGGTGCCGTCTGCAAGCTCCGCCATGGTCCCCACCTCAGGAGTGTCGCTGCCATGAGCATGGTTCAACACTGACGGCGGAAAATCCAGCCGCAATCTTTCATGCAGGTGGATTGGCCGGGGCAGATGGTGGGTACCCGTCCCGGTCGACCCGCAAGCGCTTTCGAGGGGGGACACAAGAACCTCGAATAGTCCTTGTTGTTGGTACCGCCTCCCCGGTTTGAACGGGGGACCTCTAGATCCACAATCTAGCGCTCTAACCAACTGAGCTAAGGCGGCACACTGCAAGAAGCTCCGGTTACCGAAAGCGCGGGCCTCGTGCAAGTCTGTACATGGCGACCGCCTCCGCCATTGCCAATAGCTGACGCTGGCGTCATCTTCACTTCATGGATACGCGCCCCGAGACATTGCCGGAAACCCGGCCTGCCGCCGACGACACCGCGCTGCCCGAGCGCGTCGACGTCGCCATTGTCGGGGCCGGGTTTTCGGGTCTTGGCATGGCGATGGAACTGAGCCGCGCCGGCCGGACGGATTTCTGCATCATCGACAAGGCGGCCGACATTGGCGGCACCTGGCGCGACAACACCTATCCGGGCTGCGCCTGCGACATCCCCTCCCATCTCTACAGCTTCACCCGGGAGATGAAGCCCGACTGGTCGCGCATGTATCCGCGCCAGGCGGAAATCTGGGCGTACCAGAAATCGGTCGTCGCGACACATAGGCTCGAAAGCCATCTGCACCTGGGCTGGCATGTGACGGGCATGGCCTGGAATGAGGCCGACAAGCGCTGGACGCTGACCAGCGCCGATGGCCGAAGGATCATCGCACGTGTGGTGGTCTGCGGGGTCGGCGGCCTGCACATCCCGCAATGGCCGGCCCTGCCGGGCCTGGAACGCTTCGCCGGGCCGAGCTTTCACACCGCCCAATGGGACCATTCTGTCGACCTTTCCGGCAAGCGGGTTGGCATCATCGGCACCGGGGCGAGCGCCATCCAGATCGTTCCGGAAATCGCCCCCGAGGTCGGCGCGCTGCACCTTTTCCAGCGTACACCGCCCTGGATCCTGCCCAAGGGCGACCGGGCCATGCTGGGGGTCGAGCGCGCCGCCTTTCGCGCGGTCCCTCCCGTGCAGCGCCTCTATCGCTGGCTGATCTACTGGCTGAACGAGGTGCGCGCCATCGCCTTCGTGAAACAGCCTGAACGCATGGAACGGGCCGCGCGCCAGGCGCTGAAGCACCTCGAACGCCAGGTCAGCGACCCGGCGCTGCGCGCAAAGCTCACGCCCGACTATACGATCGGCTGCAAGCGCGTGCTGATCTCGAACGATTTCTATCCGGCTCTCCAGCGGGAGAATGTGACCCTTGAGACCACGGGGATTTCGGAGATCACCCCCACCGGCGTCGCGCTAACCGACGGGCGCGAGATGGAGCTCGACGTGCTGGTCCATGCCACGGGCTTCAAGCCCTTTGACATGGTGGACGGGCTCGACGTGACCGGTCGCGACGGGCGCAATCTCGGCGCGCAGTGGGGCAGCGCCCCCCATGCCCATCGCGGCGTGACCGTGTCGGGCTTCCCGAACCTTTTCTTCCTGATGGGGCCGAACACCGGTCTCGGGCACAATTCCATGATCTACATGATCGAATCGGGCGTCGCCTATGTCATGGACGCGCTCGCCCGGATGGACAGCGAACGGGCCGAGGCCATCGATGTGAAGCCCGAGGCCCAGGCGGCCTTCGTTTCAGACGTCAGAGAGCGGCTCAAAGGCACGGTGTGGGCGTCGGGCTGCTCATCCTGGTATCGCGGCGAGGATGGCGAGATCCCGACGCTGTGGCCGGATTTCACCTTCAATTACCGCAAGCTGACCCGGAAGCTCGATGCTGAGAATTACGCGTTCATCCGCTGATCACGCGTGCTCTCACCGACCCGCGCGGCGTAGACCCAGGTGAACACGGCCGCGCCGACCAGTGCCACAAACCAGCCGAGAAAGACCCGCGCAAGGTCGATATTGAACGTTTCCAGCATCTGACCAAAACCGCCCTGCCCGCGCCCGCCGCCAGGGCCACCGCGCGGCGGCCCGCGGCGTTCCGCCCCGGCCTGGCGGGACTGCCCCGCCTCGTCACCCTGCAGTGCAGCGCTGAACTCCTGCATCGCCATCATGCCGTTCCAGACCCTGGCCGCCTTGCTGCCCTCCGCCAGGCCGAGCCCCAGGAGCACGAGCAGCGGCACCGCAGCAATCAGGCCCAGATAGACCGGCTTGCCGGCATGGTCCAAACGCGAGATGTGCTGCACGGTGGAGCTGATCCAGGTGAGCAGCAGGGTCGCGCCAATGATGATGGCGGCGGGCACGGGCTGGCCGAACATCATCAGGATGATGCCCACCACGACCGACAGGAAGCGAAGCAGCCAGACGATCATCTGGGCACGACGGAACAGGACAGGCGAAATCTTCGCCAGGGGATTGAACAGGACCGACAGCCAGTTCGCGTCGCGGATCTCGGCCTGGGCGGCCTCGAAGATCGCCCGGTCCTCGGCGTCGCGGCGGGCCACTTCGGCGAGATTGGCATCATAGCCGGCGGTGGCGTGCTCGGCGGTCTGGTAATCAGTTGAAGACATCGGGATTGCCCCCTCCTTCGGGTGGGCCGAAACGGTTGACTCCGGGATCGGACGGCAGCCGGGCCACGAACCAGCCAATGACGAAATTCGTGATGAACAGGGCAGCGAGATTGATGGCGAAGATGGAAAACTGGCTCTCCAGTATCCTTGCATTGACGATTTCAGATTCGACCTGTCCGCTTCGTCCCGCGGAGAGCGCGTCCACCATGTCTTCAACGGCGCGCCATATCTCAGGTGCGACCGTCAAAATGCCGGTCACGAAAACCACCCCTGACAGAATGACGAAACCGATGAAGCACAGCAAAAACCATCCTGCCCCACGTCCAGCGTCGTGGAGACGCTTGGAATACACATTGATGTAAATGATCAGCAAGACGATGTTGTAGGCCCAGCTGAGCACGCCCAAAAACGGGTTAGCGCCCATCGGGAGAAGCGAGAAGATGAGCTGCACGGCCACCTGCACCGCCAGGAGCAGGATGATCGCCCGCCAGAAGGTGCGCGGCCCGATGCGCCCGCTGGCGCTGAAATAGAGCTTGCTCGGCGACATGTTCAGCCCGGATCCTGTCTCTGTTCACGCCACTCCTAGACCAGAACGCCTCCGGGTTCTAGTCGTTTATCGATAAACCTTCAGGTTTGGCTCACGGGGGGACGGGCACCGCTTTTACCCAGGGGACCGATCCATCGCGCCCTGTGCCGTC
>CAZXWB010000101.1:0-6318 GCA_964644395.1 uncultured Hyphomonadaceae bacterium
CAAGTGGCGGCGAGCGTGCGAAGAATGGCCATGGCGTCCCTCCGGAGTTCGGCATGGTTAACCCTTCGCTTGAAGGGTGGGCCGGGTCAAGCCGTCGCAACTGCTCGATACGCCTCGTCCCCAATCATCATCGCTTCAAGGTTTGATGCCCTGCCAGAGCATTGAGGCCTTGACCCTGTAGCGTGACGAGATCGCCATCCTGCTGTGCGGCGACCTCGTCGTGCGGTTCGGCGTCCAGTGTCGATTTCCGGGCGTTCAGTGGCTCGTTGTGGGCGGAGATTGGTATTTCATTCCGAGCACCAGCAGTATGCATCGCCGACGGTCTCAAGCGCCGTCTGCAAACCGCTCGCGCAAAACCTTCCGATCCAGTTTCCCGACGGCAGTTTTCGGGATCGCCTCGACGATGACAACGCGCCGCGGCTTCTTGTAGCCAGCAAGCCTTTCGCCGACGAAGGCAACCAGCTCGGCCTCGTCGACAGATATGCCTTCGTGCGGGACGATGCAGGCTGTGACCAGCTCGATCCAGGTCGCATCGGGCGTTCCGATGACCGCGCATTCCGCAACCCCGGGATGGGCCATCAGCACGTCCTCGACCTCTCGCGGATAGACATTGTAACCGCCGGTAATGATCATGTCCGAGGTTCGGTCGCGCAGGTAGAGCCAGCCCTCATCGTCGAACTGGCCGACATCACGTGTGCGGAGCCAGCCAACGGGCAGGCGCGTTTCGGCATTCAGCTCCGGTGCCTCGAAATACCCAGCCATCATGGACGGCCCGCGCACCGCAATCTCGCCGATCTCGCCGGGTGCGACATCGGCGCCGCTCTCATCGACAAGTCGCACGCCCACATCGAGGACGGGTCGCCCGCAGGAGCCGGCGGGCCCCTTGGCCTGATGGTCGCGGCCTGGGCCGAGCACGCTGATCGCGAGGGGGCATTCGGTCTGGCCGAAATACTGCCAGAAGCGGTCCGCGCCCCAGGCGTCCATGGCGGCTTCGAGCACCGGGCGCGGCATGGGCGACGCGCCGTAGATCACCTTTTCGAGCGTGCCGGAGGCGGCATCAGCGAAATCTGGACGCTGCATCAGCATCTGCAGCATGGTCGGCACCAGGTTGATCGCGGTGATATGGTGTTCGCCGAGCTGATCAAGATAACTGTTCGGATCGAAACCAGGCAGGATCACCGTGCGTCCGCCGCGCAGCCAGTAGGGCAGAACGAAGACGCCGCTGGCATGGATCAGGCTGGCGGCATGCAGCATGGCATCGCCGGATCGCACCTCGCCGAGATTGAGCAGCACATTGCGCACGATCCCGGCATAGCTCGCCTGCGTGTGCTGTGCGGCCTTCAATGTTCCGGTCGTGCCCGATGTGAACAGGGTCAGGATGACGTCATCGGGAGCGACGGCGATATCGGGTTCGGCATCGCTTGCCTGTTCGGCGAGCCTGTCGAGGTCGACCGCGCCCGTGCCGATCCCGATGCGCGCGATCCCCTCATGTTCGCCCAGCGCCTCGGCCCGTGCGGCGAGATCGGCGCCATGGATGATGGCGCGCGGCCGTGTGGTCGCAATCATGCGCGCATGCTCGTCGAGCGAGAGCCGGCTGTTCAGCGGGACCCGGTTCAGCCCAGCCTTCACGAGCGCGAAATCAAGCGCGACACTGTCGGCGCAGTTGTTCAGGAGGACGGCGACCCGGTCACCGCGACCGAGACCCTGTGCCATCAGGGCATGCGCAAACCGGTTTGCCCGCGCATTGATCTCGCCTGTCGTCCAATCGCGCCCCTGCCAGCTGACGGCAATCCTGTCGGTTGATCCAGACGCGCCAAGACGGATCAGGTCTCGGGTCAGCGGTGCATGGGTCATTGCGTGCCCTCCCCGTGGTCGTCAAACCGCCCATGGCGTCCCGCACCCGCGGCAAAGCGCCTGGCGCCGGCGACGGCCTCCTGCGCAATGATGGGAAAGCCATTGGCGCCCTCGAAAGCCAGCGCGTCGGCGAGCGGCTGGTCCCATTGCGCCAGTGCCGAAGCCCGGTCCGCGCGCAGGCAGGCCTGCGGGAAGGCCGCAATCTCCTTGGCGAGCTTGCGCGCCGTCGCAAGCGCCTGTCCTTCCGGCACGATGCGGTTGGCCAGTCCCATGGCCAGCGCATCGCGCGCGCTGACGGGGCGCCCGGTCAGGATCATGTCCATGGCATGGCCCTGGCCGACAATGCGCGGCAGGCGCACCGTGCCGCCATCAATCAGGGGTACGCCCCAGCGCCGGCAGAATACGCCAAAGACCGCCGTCTCGGCGGCGACACGCATGTCGCACATGCAGGCCAGTTCGAGGCCGCCGGCCACGGCATGTCCCTCGACGGCCGCGATGACCGGTTTGGTGAATATCATCCGGGTCGGCCCCATCGGCCCGTGCGCCCTCCCGGTCGCCTCCGCCCGGTTGCCCCGTTCGGGATCACCGATCGCGGTCAGGTCCGCCCCAGCGCAGAAAGTGCCGCCCGAACCAGTCAGCACTGCCACATCAAGGGCGTCGTCTGCTTCAAAGGTCTCGAACGCTGCGCGCAACTCCTCTGCCGTCGGCCCATCGACGGCATTGCGCCGTTCTGCCCGGCTGATCGTGATAACCGCGACCGGCCCGTCCATCTCGATCCGCACGCTCGGCTCTGCCATGGCCGTCCTCCCATCCTTTTTCTACGAACTCAGCCTAGTGTTGAGGGGATGCGGCCGGCAAGTAGGTTGTCCCAAGGGTCGCGAACACCTCCGGGGATGGCACCTCAGCTGCCATTTGAGCGGCACGGCATCCAATCACGTCCCAGGCCTCAGCGCCGGCTGCGTCTCAGTGCGCTTCGCCCCAGGTGTTGCCCGACTTGGCGTCGACATCGAGGGGGACCGAGAGCTGGATCGCCGGTTCCGGCGCGCCTTCCATGACCTCCCGGATGAGGGCGATGGCGGTTTCCGCCTCGGCTTCTGGGGCCTCGAAGACGAGCTCGTCATGGACCTGGAGCAGCATGCGGGTTTCGAGGCCTGCATCGCAAAGCGCCTCCGGCATGCGGATCATGGCGCGCTTGATGATGTCGGCGGCCGAGCCCTGTATCGGGGCGTTAATCGCCTGGCGCTCGGCAAAGGCACGCTGGTTCGGGTTCTTGGCGTTGATCTCGCGCAGATGCAGCTTGCGCCCGAAGGCGGTGCGCACAAAGCCCGTTTCCTTCGCGTAGGCCTTTGTCTCGTCCATGTATTTGCGGATGCCGGGGAATTTCTCGAAATAGGATTTGATGTAGTCTGAGGCTTCGGAACGCTCGATGCCGAGCTGGTTGGCGAGGCCGAAGGCGGAGATGCCGTAGATGATGCCGAAATTGATCGCCTTGGCCCGGCGGCGGATCATCGGGTCCATGCCGTCGATCGGCGTGTCGAACATCTCGCTGGCCGTCATGGCATGGATGTCGAGCCCGTCCCTGAAGGCATTCTTGAGCGCATCGATGTCGGCAATGTGGGCGAGCAGCCTGAGCTCGATCTGGGAATAGTCCGCCGCGATCAGCACATGGCCCGGCTCGGCGACAAAGGCCTCGCGGATCTTGCGGCCCTCCTCGGTGCGGATCGGAATGTTCTGCAGGTTCGGATCGGAGGATGAGAGTCGCCCGGTCTGCGCCGCCGTCAGCGAAAACGAGGTGTGCACCCGGCCGGTTTCGGGGTTGATCGCCTCGATCAGGGCCTCGGTATAGGTCGAGCGCAGTTTCGACAGGGTCCGCCAGTCAAGTATGGTCCGGGGCAGGGCATGCTCATGGGCAAGGCCCTCCAGCGTATCGGCATCGGTGGACCAGGCGCCGGTCTTGGTCTTCCGGCCGCCGGGCAGGCCCATCTCGCCGAACAGGATCTCACCGATCTGCTTCGGGCTGCCGAGGGAAAACTCCCGGCCGGCGAGTTCATGGGCTTCGGCTTCGAAGGCGGCCATGCGCTGGGCGAAGTCCGATGACAGGCGCGAGAGCACGTCGCGGTCCACCTTCACGCCGGCGCGCTCCATGTCGGCGATGACCGGCACAAGAGGGCGCTCGATCGTCTCATACACCGTCGCCACCTGTTCGCGGTGAAGCTTCGGCCTGAACAGGGCGTGCAGGCGTAGCGTGATGTCGGCGTCCTCTGCGGCGTATGCGGTCGCCTTGTCCAGGGCCACGCGGTCGAAGCTGATCTGGGACTTGCCTGTGCCGCAGACCTCCTTGAACGGGATTGGCGTGTGGGAGAAATACCGCTCCGACAGCTCGTCCATGCCATGCCCGTGAATGCCGGCGTTCAGGACGTAGGACATGAGCATGGTGTCATCATGGGGGCTGATCCGAATGCCGTAACGGTCCAGCACGGAGACATCGTATTTGAGATTCTGGCCGACTTTCAGGATCGAAGGGTCTTCAAGGAGCGGTTTGAGCGCGGCGATGGCCTCATCCAGCGGAATCTGCTCCGGTGCGTCGCCGCCGAGCAGGTCGCTGTCGCCGTCCGGGTCCACATGGGCGAAGGGGATGTAGCAGGCGCGGTTCGGCGCGGCGGCGAGCGACACGCCGACGAGCCTGGCCGACACCGCATCGAGGGAATCGGTCTCGGTATCCACGGCGATGATGCGGGCGCTGCGCGCCTCGGCGATCCAGGCTTCGAGCGCGTCCATTCCGGTGACGGTCTCATAGGCCTCGCGATCCACACCGGTCGCTTCGGCGGAGTCCTCGATCACGCCCTCCGCCTCGAAGCTCTCGCGCACGCGGCGCGTGATGGTGCGGAATTCCAGGCCTTCGAGGAAATCGATCAGCGTTGCGGGGTCGGGATCCTCCACGCCCAGCGCATCGAGTTCCACCTCCACCGGCACATCTGTCTTCAGCGTGACGAGTTCGCGCGACAGGCGGATATTGGCGGCATGGTCGATGAGGGTCTGGCGGCGTTTGGGCTGCTTGATCTCTTCGGCGCGTTCCAGCAGCGCGTCCAGCGTGCCGAATTCCTCCAGCAGCTTGGCGGCGGTCTTCACGCCGATGCCGGGAGCGCCGGGGATATTGTCGATGCTGTCGCCGGCGAGGGCCTGCACGTCGATCACCCTGTCGGGCGTCACGGCGAACTTCGCCTCGACTTCCTCGAAGCTCAGCCGCCTGTTCTTCATCGTGTCGAGCAGGCTGATCTTGTCGCTGACAAGCTGCATCAAGTCCTTGTCGGACGACACGATGGTGACACGCGCCCCCTTGGCCTCGGCTTGGCGGGCATAGGTGGCAATCAGGTCGTCGGCCTCATAGCCTTCCATTTCCAGCGCCGGCGTGCCGAAGGCGACCGCGGCCTGGCGCACAAGGGGGAATTGCGGGGTCAGGTCCTCCGGCGGGGCGTCGCGTGTCGCCTTGTAGTCGGGATAGAGGTCGTTGCGGAAGGTATAGGAGCCCTTGTCGAATACACAGGCAAAATGCGTCGGGCGCTCATCGCCCTTCAGCTCCTCCAGCAGCTTCCACAGCATGTTGCAGAAACCCTGCGTCGCGCCCACGGGCAGGCCGTCGGAGGGGCGCGTGAGCGGTGGCAGGGCATGGTAGGCGCGGAAGATGTAGCCCGATGCATCGATCAGGTAGAGGTGGCTGTCTTCGGTGACGGGGGCGGTCTTGGACATGGGGCGCTTTCGGGCGGATCGGCTGTGGTGTCAGGACCGGTGTAGCCGGGCGTCCCGCCGGCGTCACCTGCCGGGCCGTGCCGCGCCGCTTTGGCGCACCTGTCGCAGGCCGGAATGTACACCCTGTCGCATCCCGCCGGCGCGTTCGGCACCTACATCCTCAGCGGGTGTTGAAAGAAACAAGAGGAGACAACGCCATGGCCCCCGGCCCCCGTGAATTTCGCAAGCCCGTTCCCGTTGCCGACCGGCACGTGGAGATCGAGACGCGTCGTGAGCCCCAGGGCGTGCGCGACCGGATCGCCTTCGGCATGGTGAAGTTCATGCGTTTCTTCGCGGACGCCTTCTTCCGCAAGCGCTATGGCCACCGCGCGGTGGTGCTCGAAACCGTTGCGGCGGTCCCCGGAATGGTGGGCGGCATGCTGCAGCACCTCAAGGCGATCCGCCATATCCGCGACGATCAGGGCTGGATCCGCGAGCTCCTCGACGAGGCCGAGAACGAGCGTATGCACCTGATGACCTTCGTGCAGATCGCCAAGCCCTCGCTGCTCGAGCGGCTGTTGATCATGCTCGCCCAGGCGATTTTCTTCGTCTTCTACTTCCTGATGTATCTGTTTGTTCCGCGCATCGCGCACCGTTTCGTGGCCTATCTCGAGGAAGAGGCCGTGGTGAGCTACACCAATTATCTCGATGCGATCGATCGCGGGGCACTTGAGAACG
>CAZXWB010000102.1:0-6239 GCA_964644395.1 uncultured Hyphomonadaceae bacterium
CCTCGGGACGCACAACGCGGGCCAGCACGAGGATGTCGACATTGGCCGCCCCGGCGCGCTTCAGCTCACGGGCACAGGCGCTCAGGGTCGCGCCCGTGGTGTAGACATCATCGACCAGCACCAGGCGCCGGCCGCGGATGCCGGCGTGGCGGCGTTCGGGGACGTGGAAGGCGCCCTGTACATTGCGTGCCCGGGCGCGCGCGTTCAGTCCCGACTGGCTCGGCGTGCGTCGCTTGCGTTTCAGCCAGTGCGTCGCCAGTGGCACGCCGGATGCACGCGACACCGAAGCGGCGAGCCAGAGCGACTGGTTGAAGCCGCGCGCGGCCAGGCGCATGGGGTGAAGCGGGACCGGGACCAGCCGGTCGGCGGTCTCGAGCATGTCTCCCGCCGCGTCGGTCATCCAGCGCCCGGCCAGGCGCAGCCGGTCGCGATGGCCGGCATGTTTCAGCCCCAGGATCATCGGTCGCGTCGTGTCATCATAGGCCAGCGGCGCGGCGGCCCGGCTCCAGGCCGGCGGCGCAGCGGTGCAGGCGGCGCAGCGTGTGTCGGCACCGAGGTCGATCTCCACGGGCAGGGCGCAGGTCCGGCAGAGCGGCGCCGGCAGGAAGCCGAGGGGGGCGTCCATGGCGTGGCGGCCCTCGACCGGCCAGATCGCCGCGGCCAGGCGCATGACCGCCCGCCTGGCCCCGGCGGGCTTGGACTCTGGCCCGTAGCGTTTCATATCCATGCCCATGGCCGCCCCACCTGAAGTCTTTGCCGCCCACCGCCTGGTCGCCCAACGCGAACGCGCGGCGGCCCGCTTCGGGGAGTTTGACTTCCTCAAGCGGCGCGTGTCGAGCGCGCTGATGGAAAGACTGGACGATGTGAGCCGGGATTTTGCCAGCGTCCTCGACATCGGTGCCCATGACGGCACGCTTTCGGCCATGCTGGCGGAGCGGGGCGATGTGGCGCGCATCCTGGCGCTTGAGCCCTCACCCGCCATGGCCGCCCGGGCCGGGCGCCATGACAAGGTCGAGGCGCAGGTCTCCTCAATGGAGCAGCTTGACGTTGCGCCGGGCGGTTTTGACCTCGCCGTCAGCGCGCTGGCGCTGCACTGGGTGAACGACCTGCCAGGACTCCTCGTTCAGGTTCGCCGGGCGCTGAGGCCCGACGGGCTGTTTCTTTCCGCGCTGGTCGGTGGGGAGAGCTTGCGGGAACTGCGCCAAAGCCTTTTGCAGGCCGAAAGCGAGCTGCGGGGCGGTGCGGGCGCGCGAGTCTCGCCCTTCCTCGACGGCATCGATGCCGGCCGGCTCCTGCAACGCGCGGGCTTCGCCATGCCGGTGGCCGACACCGACACGTTGACCATCACTTATGAAACGATCTTTCACCTGGTTCGGGACCTGCGCGGCATGGGCGAGGCGTCGAAGCTTGCCGGGCCGGTGCCAAGGCTGAGCCGGGAGGTGCTGCTGCGCGCCGGTGAGATCTATGCCGGACAGCACAGCGACGCGCGTGGGCGCATCCTGGCGCGCTTCGACATTGTCTGGATGGCGGGCTGGGCGCCGTCCCCGGACCAGCCGAAACCGAAGCGGCCCGGCACGGCGACCCACAGTCTGGCCGAAGCGGTCGGCGCACGGGAAATTCCGACCGGCGACAAGGCCGGTGGCGGTGGTCAGGAGGACGGATAGCTGTTGGCGGTTGCGGCGAGATTGTTCGCCGTGGTGCTGCCGACGCTGTCGAGCCCGGCGATCAGGGCCAGCACAAGGAGCGACAGGATCAGGGCGTATTCCACGGCCGTGGCGCCGGCGTCATTGTGTTTCTTTTCGCGTTTTCTGCCGTCTTCCATGCTCGGACCCTTCATCGCGCCGGTTCTGCAGGGCCTGGAACAGGGGGAGGTCGGCGTCGGGGGCCGGATAATCGAACAGACGGTCCACATCTGCCCATTCCAGCGCCTGTCCTTCACAGCCCCTCGGCTCGCCGTCCCAGGTCTTGCACTCGAATAAGGGCATGAGAAGATGAAAATTCTCGTAAGTGTGCGAGGCGAATTGGACGGGCCTGAGCGCTTCGGGCGGCACAATGATCGCCAGTTCCTCCTCGAGCTCGCGTGCCAGGGCCGCTTCCGGCGTCTCGCCCGGCTCGATCTTTCCGCCAGGAAACTCCCACAGACCGGCCATCGCCTTGCCCTCGGGCCGCTGCGCCAGAAGCACCCGGCCCCGCGCATCGAACAGGGCGACGGCCACCACGAGGACGAGTCTCATGTCCGGTAGGCTCCGTTGATATCGATGTAGGCGTGGGTGAGGTCGCAGGTGAGGAAGGTCGCCCGGCCGCTGCCCTGCCCGAGATCGACCTTGATGTGCACCTCGTCTCCGGCGCAGGCCGCACTGGCGGCGGCCTCGCTGTAGCCCTCTGCGCGTCCGCCGCCTTCGGCCACCAGATGGTCGCCAAACCAGATGCGGAGCCGTTCACGGTCGAGCGATACGCCCGCATTGCCGACGGCCATGATGATGCGCCCCCAATTGGCGTCGGACGCGGCAAGGGCGGTTTTCACGAGCGGCGAATTGGCGATGGTGGCCCCGACCCGGCGGGCGGCTGTCTCATCGGGCGCACCGGCAATCTCGATCCTGATCAGTTTCCGCGCGCCTTCTCCATCCCGAACGATCTGTTCGGCGAGATCGGCGCAGAGCTTTCTCAGGCTTTCCTTCAGGTTGGCTTCATCGACCGGTCCCGCAGCGCCGGTGGCAAACACCATCAGCGTGTCCGACGTCGAGGTGTCGCCATCGACGCTGATACTGTTGAACGTCTCGTTGGTCACCTCTGACACGAGAAGCTGCAGCCGGTCGGCCGGGATGGCAGCGTCGGTGAAAACATAGGCGAGCATGGTGGCCATGTTCGGTGCGATCATGCCGGAGCCCTTGGCGATGCCCACCAGCGCATAACCGTCCAACTGCAGGCCGGCTGCCTTTGGGAAGGTGTCGGTGGTCATGAAGGCGCGGGCGCAGGCCTCCCAATCGGGGGCCGCGAGGCGTTCGGCCATGTCCGGCACCATTTCGGCGATATAGTCGGCGCGCGGCAGGGGCTCGCCGATCACTCCGGTGGCTGCGAGAAAACAGGTCTCGTCAGACACACCAAGCGTATCTGAAAGGGCCTTCAGGCTGGCGGTGTTCTTCGCCCGGCCGAATTCGCCGGTAAAGGCGTTGGAGTTGCCGGCATTGACGAGCAGGGCGCGGGCCGCTCCGCCGCCGGCCTGCAAGGCTGCGCGGCACCGCTCGACATCGTCGGAAGCCGTCGACGACTGGGTGAACACACCGGCCGCCGTGGTGCCTTCGTCAAAGGCGAACAGGAAAACGTCATCGCGTTCCAGCCCGGCCCCGGCATAGAGCCCGCCTGAGGCGGTGGCCGCGCGCACGCCCCTGACCGGCGGCAGGTCGGGAAAACGCTCTGGCGCAAGCGGCGAACGTGTCAGCTTCATTCCGCGTCGTCCTCGTCGGCCGCTACGGCGTCGGGCAGGTCCATGACCTCGATCTGGCCCTCCGCGCGCAGGTCGCGCAGGATCTTCGAGATCTGGGTGAGCGTCATGAACTTCACGATGTCAGGGCGCATCTCCTCGAAGGTCTTGGGCGCCTCCTGGCGGCGGTCGTTCAGCTTCAGGATCACCCAGCCACTTTCGGTCTCGAAGGGGTCGGAGACATTGCCCACGGGCGTGTTGCCCACCTCGCCGACCAGTTCCGGGTCGAGCCGGTCCACGGCGACCCAGCCCAGTTCGCCGCCTTCCGCGCGGGTGCGCAGGTCGGTGGAGTACTGGAAGGCGAGCGTCGCGAAGGCCTCGCCGGCATCGAGCTTGGCCTTGACTTCATTGGCCTCCGCCTCGGTCTCGGTGACGATCTGGGCCAGTCGCACTTCATCGCCAAGCTGCTGCAGGGCGACCTGCTCCTCGTACATGTCACGGATCGCGCCCTGGGTGACCTCGCTGGCGACCAGGCTCTCCAGCAGCAGATTGCCGAGAATGCGCTCGCGGGCAATTTCGAGCCGGTGGCGGGCCTGCTCGTCCTGGTCCAGCCCGCGCGCCTCGGCTTCCTGGGCCATCAGCGTCTGGTCGATCAGTTGGTCGAGCACCCGGGCAAACTCCGGATGGGTGGGTTCGAAATTCTCCCCGCGCTCGATCAGGCCCTGGGCCAGTGCCTCGAGTTCCACGTCGATGATATAGATGGGCTCGCCATTCACCACCGCCGCCGTGGCCGGGTCGATGCGCACCTCCGGGCGCGCGGGCGCCTCGCTGCCGCCACAGGCCTGAAGCGTCACCGCGGCCATCAAGGCAGCCAGTCCGGTGGTGATCCCTCGTGTCATTGCCATGCAAAACTCCAGCCGGCACCGCAGCGCCGTGCGTTGACTTCGATTTTTCCGCTTCTTAAGTCACGCATGGTTCATCACCAATGGGCAAAACGGTGCTGGTGTGCAGCATCCAGGGGACGCCTGCGGCTGCCCCACCATTGAAGACAAGTGCAGTTCGCGCTGCTAAGGTGCGCGCGGCTCACCAGATTACGGAAGTTCCATGTTCGGCATTGCGCAGAAGATGTTCGGCTCGGTCAACGAGCGTAAGTTGAAACCCATGCGCAAGCGGGTTGACCGCATCAATGCGCTGGAACCCATGATGGAGGCGCTGTCCGACAGTGCGCTCAAGGCGAAGACCGACGAGTTCCGCCAGCGCCTGGCCAATGGCACGCCGCTCGACTCCCTGCTTGAAGAGGCCTTCGCCGTGGTCCGGGAATCCTCCAGACGCACCCTCGGCATGCGGCATTTCGACGTCCAGCTCATGGGTGGCATGGTCCTGCACTACGGCAAGATCGCGGAAATGCGCACCGGTGAGGGCAAGACGCTGGTGGCGACGCTGGCGGCCTATCTGAACGCGCTGCCGGGCACGGGCGTGCACATCATCACGGTGAATGACTATCTCGCCAAGCGCGACGCGGAGTGGATGGGCCAGATCTACGGATTCCTCGGCATGACCGTCGGCACGATCGTCCATGGCATTGACGAGCGCGGGCGCCGCGATGCCTACGCCGCCGACATCACCTATGGCACGAACAATGAGTTCGGCTTCGACTATCTGCGCGACAACATGAAGTATGCGCTGCCGGACATGGCCCAGCGCGGGCACCACTTCGCCATCATCGACGAGGTGGACTCCATCCTGGTCGACGAGGCGCGCACGCCGCTGATCATTTCCGGCCCGACCGACGACCGTTCGGAACTCTACCGGGCCGTGGACGCGCTGATCCCGCAGCTCGACGAGGATGATTACGAGCATGACGAAAAGGCCCGTTCGGTGGCCTATTCCGAGAGCGGCATGGAAAAGATCGAGCAGGCGCTGCAGTCGGCCGGCATCATGGAGGGCTCGCTCTGGGATCCGGGCAATATCTCGGTGCTGCACCATGCAAACCAGGCGCTGAGGGCGCACAAGCTCTTCCTGCGCGACCGCGACTACATCGTGCGCGGCAAGGAAGTCATGCTGGTGGACGAGTTCACCGGCCGCATGATGGAAGGCCGGCGCCTGTCGGAGGGCCTGCACCAGGCGATCGAGGCCAAGGAAGGCGTCGATATCAAGCCCGAGAACCAGACCCTCGCCTCCATCACCTTCCAGAATTATTTCAGGCTCTACGAGAAGCTTTCCGGCATGACCGGCACCGCCATGACCGAGGCGGGCGAGTTTCTCGACATCTACAATCTCGACGTGGTGAACCTGCCCACCAACAAGCCCGTCCAGCGCTTCGACGATGACGATGTCGTCTTCCGAACGGCCAAGGAAAAGTACCGGGCGATCATCGACGACCTGAAGGACTGTCAGGAACGCGGCCAGCCAGTCCTGCTCGGCACCGTGTCGATCGAGAAATCGGAACTCCTTTCGACGCTGCTCGGGCAGGCGGGTATCAAGCATGAGGTGCTGAACGCCCGCCACCATGAGCGCGAGGCCTTCATCATTTCCCAGGCCGGTGTGCCCGGGGCCGTCACCGTGGCCACGAACATGGCCGGGCGTGGCACCGACATCCAGCTCGGCGGCAATTTCGAGATGCGGTTCGAGCATGAGAAGGCGGCCAAGGAGGAAAAACTCGGTCGCGAACTGACCGAAGGCGAGGCCGAGACCCTTGCCAGCGAGATCAAGTCCGACATTGCGGTGAAGAAAAAGCAGGCGCTCGATGCCGGCGGTCTCTACGTGCTCGCCACCGAACGCCATGAAAGCCGGCGCATCGACAACCAGCTGCGCGGCC
>CAZXWB010000103.1:0-6146 GCA_964644395.1 uncultured Hyphomonadaceae bacterium
CAGTTCACGCCGGGCAAGTGGACCGCCGACATGACCATGAACGCCGGGGGACAGTCCTTTTCCGAAAGCATGACCGATTGCATGGGCGCCCAGGAAGCCAACATGGAGCCGACCGCACTCGCCCAGGAGTTCGCTGGTGGCGCGAACTGCACCGCATCCAATGTCCAGCAGTCGGGCAATTCGGTCAGCTTCCAGATGAGCTGCCCCGGCGAGGCCATGAATTCCGCCGATATCACGCTCACTTACACCCAGAGCAATTTCACCATGAATGGCGACATCCAGCTCGACGTCGGCAATGGCCAGTTCATGCCCGCCACCATGGTCGTGAAGGCCAATTATGTGGGCGCCTGCGACCTTAACTGAGCCACCTGAATTCCGCCCGATCCTGAGTGTCCCGTCTTCCCCGCTAAGGCGGGGCGCTGTCATATCTCGTCCAGTCCGGCGGCCGGGGCGCAAGCTTCCCGGCGCGCACGGAAGCCGGTGCGGAACGCGATGGCGAGGCAGGCGGCGATGATGATGGCCGCCCCGAGATAGACCGGCCAGTCCGGGAACTCACCGAAGAACAGCGCGCCGAACAGGGCGCTCCAGATCAGGGCGGTGTATTCCAGCGGCGCCAGTTGCTGGGCCTCGGCGCGAGCATAGCCGAGGGTCATCAGCGACCAGATGGCAAGTCCCAGCAGGCCGAGCAGGGCGAACCACGGCCACGCGGCCGGCACGACCGGTCCCTCGGTGGCCAGATAGAGCGGTACCAGCACGAAGATCGGCACAATATTGGTGATCGCCGCTATGGTCAGCGGATCCTCGCGTCGCGTGTGCAGGCGCATCAGGTTCAGCGTCAGGGCGTAGAGCACGGTGGAGGCAAACACCGAGACGAGACCCAGCACCCGATTGCCATCGGGGTTCCAGGAAGCCGGTTCCGCTGACAGGGCCACCAGCACGCCGAGGAAACCGACCAGCGTTGCGGTGACGGTGAAGCGGTCCATGCGCTCGCCCAACAGGACACGCGCCATGGGCGCCACCATCAGCGTGGCGGTGAAGCCGAAGACGGTCGCCTCGGCGAGGCCGAGCTGCAGGATGGCATAGAAGAAGGTGAAAGCGGCGCTGAGCTGGACCATCGAGCGCAGGACATGGAAGCGCATGGCGCGCCAGCCGGGCAGCTTGCGCCCGGTGAGTGCTATCAGGCACCCCGCCAGCGCCGCACCGAAGATGAACCGCCAGGTGAGCAGGGTGAGAAGGCCGGTGCCCGAGCCGACCCATTTCACCAGCCCGTCCGCGGTCGCTCCGCCCAGAACCGCGAGGGCCACCAGGGCGAAGGCCTGCCGTGCGGTGCGGTGCGCAGTGAAGGAATCGGTCCCGCTCATGGGGCTCCATAAACCTCCGGACGCGTCGTTGAAATCCGCCGCAGGGCAGGTTTCGCCCCCGGTGATTGATTTTCAGCGGCGCTCCGGCCAGCTAAGGGGTTCATGACAGAGCCACCAACGGGCCGGAGCACCATGAAAGACATAACGCCGCTGAGGCTGCTGGCCGAGGACGCCGAGGATCTCAAGATCATTTCCGCCGCCGTCCAGGACGGTCTCGCCCAGATAGGGGACCTGAAGTACGAGCCTCGCCAGCGGCGGTTTTCGGTTCAGCTGAACCGCTTCCGCTGGGAACGGGCTGGCCAGACCGGTGGCCGCCACCATGAGCGCGCCCAGGCCGCACTCGCGGTGGACGGCGTGCTCGCCGCCAGGGTACGCGGCCTGCCACGCGGTGACACCGAAATGATCGTGTCGCTCCTGGCCATCGAATTCGAGGCCGACAGCGAGCCGCCCTCGGGCCGGCTGAGGCTGATCCTTGCGGGCGACGGCGAGATCGAACTCGACGTGGAATGCCTTGACGTCACGCTCGCCGATCTCGGGCCGGTCTGGACGACGAAGCGCAAACCGGACCATGATCGCGGTCCGGAGAAAGGCTGATCCCTTGCCCACACGACTCGACACCACAAGCGCCACGTTCGACACCGAATTCGCGAGCTTTCTCGCCACCCCGCGCGGCGACACGGGCGATGTGTCTGCGCCCGTCCGCGCCATCCTGGATGACGTGCGCCGGCGCGGACCCGCAGCGCTGGTGGAGCTGACCGAGCGTTTCGACGGCCTGGCCCTCGAAACAGAGACGCTGGAGACTGACCTGATCGATCTCGACGCCCTGGCCGCGGACTGTCCGGCCAAGCTCAGGGCCGCTGTGGACTTCGCCCATGACCGGATCGCCACCTACCATGCCGCCCAACGCCCCGATGACCACCGCTTCATCGACCATGAAGGCGTCGAGCTCGGCTGGCGCTGGACGCCGATCGGCGCGGTGGGGGTCTATGTTCCGGGCGGACGGGCGAGCTATCCAAGTTCGGTGCTGATGAATGTCGTGCCCGCGCGCATCGCCGGGGTCGAGCGCATTGCCATGGTGGCGCCGGCACCCGGCGGCGTGCTGAACCCGGCGGTGGCCTATGCTGCCAGGAAGGCGGGCGTGACCGAATTCTGGCCGGTGGGCGGAGCTCAGGCGGTGGCCGCGCTCGCCTTTGGCTGCGGCCCGATCCGGCCGGTGGACAAGATTGTCGGGCCCGGCAATGCCTATGTGGCCGAGGCCAAGCGCCAGGTCTTCGGCACGGTGGGCATCGACACGATTGCCGGCCCGTCGGAAATCCTCGTCATCGCCGATGGCGAGAACGACCCCGCCTGGATCGCCGCGGACCTGTTGTCCCAGTCCGAGCATGACCCGGCCTCCCAGTCGATCCTGATCACGCCCGACGCCGGTTTCGCCGAGCGCACGGTCGAGGCGGTCGAGAGCCAGCTGGCCGGGCTCGACACCGAGGCCGTCGCCCGCGAAGCCTGGGATAAGAACGGTGCGGTGATCATTACCGAAAGCCTTGAACAGGCCTGCGCGCTGTCGGACCTCGTGGCGCCGGAGCACCTGGAACTCGCCGTGGCCGACCCGGATGCGCTGCTGTCGCATATCCGCCATGCCGGGGCGATCTTCATGGGTCGCATGACGCCCGAAGCGCTCGGCGATTATGTCACCGGCTCCAACCACGTACTGCCGACGAGCCGCGCGGCGCGATTTGCCTCGGGGCTTGGCCTGCTCGATTTCATGAAGCGCACCTCTCTCCAGCGCGCCGGTGCGGAGGGCTTTGCCGCGCTCTCGCAAGCTGCCCTGACACTGGCGGAGGCCGAGGGCCTTCCTGCCCATGCGCTGTCGGTCGCCATCCGGTCCAATCGCGGGGGTGATTGATGTCGGGAGAGGCGGAACGCAACAGGCTGGTCGCCGTTGAGATCGACGAGGTCAGCCTCGCCGCCTCCGGTCCCGACGCCGAACATGAACGCCGCGTGGCCATCTTCGATCTGATCGAGGAAAACAGTTTCGGTGTGATCGGTGAGGACAAGGGTCCCTACAGGCTCTTTCTTGCCATGCAAGACGGCAAGCTCCTGTTCGACGTGCGCGACGAGGCCGAGCAGCCGGTCCACGCCTTCCTGTTCTCCATCTCGCCCTTTCGCGGCGTGATCCGCGACTATTTCATGATCTGCCAGAGCTATTATGACGCGATCCGCAACGCCACGCCGCATCAGATCGAGGCGATCGACATGGCCCGGCGCGGGGTTCACAATGAAGGCTCGGAACTGGTCGAGGAGCGCCTGAAGGGCAAGGTGGAGGTCGATTTCGACACCGCCCGGCGCCTCTTCACCCTGATCTGCGCCCTCCATGCAGGCCAGACACGCGGGGCGTGAGGCTCTGCCGCAACAATCGCTGCTTGCCCGAAACGACGTGCAAGGCTACCCACTCTGCTAGAGAATCCCCATATTAAAATGGGCGGAGCTTTGTCCGTCGTAACCCAGGAGTGCCAATGGCCAAGGAAGAAATGCTGGAATTCAACGGAACCATCGTTGAACTCCTGCCCAACGCGACCTTTCGCGTGAAACTCGAAAACGATCACGAGATCATTGCCCACACCGCCGGCAAGATGCGCAAGAACCGCATCCGCGTGCTGACCGGCGACAAGGTGTTGGTGGAAATGACGCCCTATGACCTGACCAAGGGTCGTATCACCTACCGCTTCAAGTAGATTTGCATGTCGAGCGACCGGCCGTGCCTGATACTGGCCAGTGCCTCGCCACGTCGGCGCGACCTGCTGGGCCAGATTGGCGTAACCCCCGATGCGGTGATGCCTGCCGATATTGACGAGACCCCAGAGAAATCGGAACGCCCCGGGCCCCACGCCCTGAGACTGGCGCAAGAGAAGGGCCGTGCCGTGGCCGATGGCCCGGGGCAGGGCGCCTTCGTGCTCTCCGGCGACACGGTGGTCGGGCTCGGGGCGCGTATCCTGCCAAAGACCGAAAAACCTGAGGCGGTGCGCGCATGCCTGGAGCTCTTGTCGGGCCGGGCCCACCGCGTCTGGACCGCCATCGCGCTGACCCATCCCGATGGCCGACAGACCCACCGCAATGTCATGACGCGGGTGCAGATGAAGCGCCTCGATGCGGGCGAGATGGCGGCCTATGTCGACAGCGGAGAAGGTATCGGCAAGGCCGGCGGCTACGGCATCCAGGGCCTGGCTGGCGCCTTCGTGGCCAGCCTGTCGGGGTCCTATACCGGTGTGGTCGGCCTGCCACTGTTTGAGACCGCGCAACTGCTCAAGGGCGCCGGCCTGCTTCGCTTTACGCCATGACACGGACGCTCATCGACCGCCGCATCGGCGAGACCCGCGCCGCCCAGTTCGACGATCTCGGCGCCCCGCTGAGGGTGTTTCTCGAGCGCTGGAGCGACGGCGACAGCCGCGCCTGGCGTGGTCGCTGCCTGAGCGGCATCGTGCGCTCACGGGGCTTTGACCCCGGTGGGCAGTTCGTGGAACTGGAAACCGGCGAAAGCGCCCTGATGCGCCTGCCGCGAAAGGAAAGGATACCGCCCCAGGGCCTGCGCCTTGACCTGGTCGTCGAAGCCGAGGCCCAGAATGGCAAGGCGGCAAGGGTGCGCCGGCGCAGTAACGGCGAACCGGCCCGCGAAACAGCCTTCGATGCCTGGACCGCAAGCATGAAGCCAGCACCGGAAAAAACCCGGGACGCTGAGACCGAAGAGGACCGCGCCCGGATCGATCTCGCCTTCGAGGAAGCGCTCTCGCCGACCGCCCGGCTTCCCGGTGGCGGCCTAGTCCGCATCACCCCGGCCGGGACGCTCACGGCCATCGACGTGGACGCCGCCAGCCGGGCCAGCCGGTCGCGCGAGGACTGGACGAGCGGAAAATGGGCGCGCGAACTGAACCTGGAAGCGGCGGTGTTCGCCGCGCGCCGACTGGTTCTGTCAGAGGCGTCGGGCCTGCTCGTCATGGACTGTGTCGGTCCCGTGAAGGGCGGGGCAGGGGGCGCGCTGAAGACCGCCTTCGAGACCGAATTCGCGCGCCTGTCCCGGCGCCAGGCCGTGGTGCTCGCCCCGTCCAGGCTCGGCCTGATGGAAATCTCCCTGCAGCGCGCCTTCCAGCCGCTGCATGAACGCTTCGCCCACGCCGAGGCGCTGGCCCTGCAGGCCATCCATCGTCTCGAAGCCGAGGCCCGCGCCCAGCCCGGCGCGACGCTTACCCTGTCGGTGCCGGAGGTCGCGCTTGGCTGGCTCTCCAGTCCGCCCTTCGACTGGCAGGCCGCGCTGGCGGAAAGGATCGGGCGTCGCTTCGGGCTTGACCCCAGCCCCGCCTCCGGGGTGAAGGTGGCGGCGACATGACCCAGCCAAGACCCATACCCCGTTGCCCGACCTGCCGGAAGCCTGTGGAGACGCGCGATTTCCGTCCCTTCTGCTCGAAACGCTGCGCCGATGTGGATCTCGGGCGCTGGCTGAAGGGGGGCTATGCGATCCCGGGTGCGGGGCTCGAGGAAACCGAGGAAGCCCCCTCCATCAAGCGCGACAGCGAGGATTAAGGCTTTTCCTGTTTGACCCCCGCTGCGGCTTCGCCTTCGCGATGGGTCGCGCTCAGGGCTGCTCCTCTGACCCTAACAAACGACCGCGCAGGCGCAGGGTGTCACCGCACCGCGGCGAACAGCAACCGGGCAAAAACCCCATGGACAAGCCGGAGCCCGCGACCTATACAGCGCGTTCTCGAAACGCCCCACGGCCCGCCCGGGTAGCTCAGGGGT
>CAZXWB010000104.1:0-6139 GCA_964644395.1 uncultured Hyphomonadaceae bacterium
GCGGTGCATCAGCCGGTGCTTCCAGTAATACACGAAGTCATAGGCGATGAAGGCGGCCACCACGCTCCACCAGGTGTTCGGCAGTTCTATCACACGGAAGGCCCAGGCAAGATCGAGCACCGCCCAGCTGATGAAGCCCAGCAGGAGGCCGGACACGACATTGCCGATGCCCATGGTCATGGAGGTGATCGAATCAATGGGTGTGTAACGCCCGTTTGCCCGCCGCGTGGCCACCGCCCACCATTCCAGCGCCACCAGCGCCACGAAGGCGGGTATGGCAAGCAGGGTGGGTGAAGGGAAGGACATCTCCGGCATCAATCAAACATAGCCGTCACCGCCGCCGGCGAAAAGATGACGCTGGGGCAGTGCGCCAGCCGACCATCTGGGAGGCGGCTCGCTCCCGCCATGACTGCAATCAATGCTGGACGTTCTGTATCCGGTCGCTGGCCAGCCTGCGCCTGATCCGCTATCGAAACGAACCACGGAGGTGGTTGATGGCAGACGGTAAAAACAATGGCGTGCGCGACTGGCTCGTCTCCTATTTCGCCGAGCGCGCCTCGCCGGAATACGACGAGGTGGTGGTCCAGGCCGACTACGCCACGCGTGCCATGCTCAGCTTCTATCGCTTCCGGCAACTGGGCGGATCGGACCGGACCCTGCACGAAGTCGCCGAGGCGGTGCCCTCCGATGATGTGCCCCTGGCGCCGCGGCGGGCATCAGCTGTGCAGAAGACACGCCGTTTCACGAAGATCGGGCCGAACAACCTGCCGGGACAGGGGGTCCACTATGTCTCGACCCATCCCGAAGGACGCATGCTGCAATATTCCATCATCGCCCTTATGGTGCTGTTCGAAAGCGCAGCGAACGCGTACTTTTTTGCGCAGCAATCGGAATTCGGCCTGTCCGGTGGCCTGTTCCAGGCCGCGGCCGTGTCGCTCGCCAATGTGGCGGTGAGCTTTTTCATCATCGGATACTGGGGCCTCCGGCACGCCGCGACGCCGGCGACGAACTGGTTCAAGCCATCGGAATGGGACCGGCGGAACTATTACAAGCTCTTCGGTTTCGCGGCAGTGGGCATTGGCCTGATCATTGTCCTGCTCGTGAACCTGTCGGCGGCGCATTACCGAAACCTGATCGACCTGAAGGAGATCGGCTTCGATGCCGAGGCGCTGGGCGTGATCCAGCAGAACACTGTCGCCTTCCCGCGATTCATGATCGACCGGGATGTCTGCGAGGCCGTCCTGACCTCCGAAATCGGCCTGTCCATCGGCTCGGCGGCGACAAATGCCATGTGCCGGCCGTTCGCGCTGCACTCCCTCGACGCGATGATTCTGTTTGCGCTGGGCATCGCGATTTCTGCGCTGGCGGCCTTCAAGGGGCGCGGCGCCGATGCCGACTATCCTGGCCTGTCGGATGCCGCGCGCCATGCCGAAAAGGCTCGGGAAGACCTGATGTGGGCGCTGGAAGACTATTATGAGGCGATCGACACGCTGGTGCTGGACGCCAGGAAGATCGCCGTCGACGAGTATTTCAGTGACGAGGATTTTTCCGAGGAGGGCGTCGACCGCCTTCCCGACAATGCGCGCGGCGAGAAGGCCGGCTATTCGCCGCTGACGGCGCGCGAGGAGATTGCCCTGCGCCGCTTGCTGGAAATGCGTGTCGCCTTTGCCGAGGCGCTGCTCGAAGCGTCCAACGACATTCTGAGCGACGAGTTTGCCGTTGAGCAATCCATTGTTGACCAGATGCGCCCCCCGCATCGCCGGCGGATGAAGCCACAGCACGGAGAGGACGGCTAGATGGCCCGTCGCAGACGTCGCAGCCATCGCCGCAGGCAGAAGCAGCAGCGCCAGGCGATCATCAATTTCGCCCTCGTCGCAGCCGCCGTGGCGATCACGGGTTGGCTGGTCTGGTCGCTCCAGCCGGAACCCTATAACGAGATCACGCTGTGCGAGATCTCCGACGAACTGCCCGCCCACACCGCCGTCATTCTCGACAAGACCGACGCGTACACGGAGGAGGAAGTGGTCTTCATCCGCATGGCCATCGAGCGCACGCGCGACGAACTCGAGGTCAAGGAGCGCTTCACCCTGTTCGAGCTGGACGAGAGGGGCGAGTTCAATCCCCGCGGCGAGCTCTCGCTCTGCAATCCGGGGCGGGGCCAGCAGGTCAACCCGCTGTTCCAGAACCCGAAGCTCATCGAGGAGCGCTACCGCGAGAAGTTCGAAGGGCCCGTCGACCAGGTTCTCTCGGACCTGGTCGAGCCCCGCGAGGCGCCGGCGAGCCCCATCCTCGAGGCCGTGGCGCGGCTCGGACAGACCGAGGCCTTCTCGCCCGAGGCCCCGTCACGCAAGCTCGTGCTGATCTCCGACATGCTGCAGAACTCCTCACTTTTCACCATCTACGGTGCCGGCCGGGGAAACCTTCCGGCCGACATGCCCACCGCCGCGGAGGTCGCCGCCACGGTGCGCAACCGGTTCGGCAACAATCTCATGGACGTTTCCCTGGAGATTCGGCTCATCCCGCGGCCCGGCTATGGCGATCTCCAGCGGGGGGTGCTGAAACGCTACTGGGATGACGTCTTCACCAGCCTTGGTATGCGGGTGGACTGGCGGGATCTCTAGATTCCGCTTTCAAGAAAGTCTGACCTGAGAAAGACAGATGCGCTAACCCTTCACCCGTTCCACCTTGAGGTTCCAGATCGGCGTTCCAAGGATCATCCAGGCGATCAGCAGGGTCATTCCGGCCGCCGGCACAATGGCCACGAAGGACGGGCCGATCAGGTCGGTCAGCGTGCCCATTAGGAAGGCGCCGAAGGGCGCGCCGGCCATGAAACCGAGCTGGTAGATTGACAGCACACGGGCGAGCTGGTCCTTCGGCGCGGCGTCCTGGACAATCGAACGCGAGGTCGCGATGGACACGCCTGCGGCCAGGCCCCAGACAAAGACCACGCAGAGAAATCCCCAGTGCGGGATGTCGTAGAGCACCAGCAATATGGCCAGCGAGCCAATGAGCTGGGCGGCCAGCAGCAGCCGGCCCGGACGTTTCAGGCTCCTGAACACCGACAGCGCGACGGAAGAGACAAACGCACCGAACCAGAAGGTGACGAACATGTCCCGGATGCCGTCGGAGCCGAGATTGTAAATGTCACGATTAATGATCGGCAGAACCACCAGGAAGGAGCCGATCACGAAGATGCCGACACCGAACATCAGCGCGGTCATGGCCCAGAGGCGGGGATCGGCGCGCACCGCGCGGACCCCATCGGCAATGTCGCCAAAGGCGGACATGATGCCCGACCGGCCGGTCTTCACGCGCCGGCCATGGGCCAGCAGCAGCGCGCCGAGCACCCCGGCGGCAACGACGGCGCCCTGGGCTGCCAGCAGCCGCCAGCTGGCGATGGGGCCGATGGTGAAACCGCCGAGAAAGTCCGGCATGCGCGTCGCCTTGTCGGCGTAGCCTGCAAGGATCAGCCCGACGATCTGGGCGGCGAACTGCGCCACCGTGGCAAAGGCGACGCCTTGTTGGAGCGTCACGCCGGAGCCCACACGCATGCGCCGCTCCACCACTTCATTCAGGATGGAATCCCGCGCCGGCATCATGAAGGCGCCCACCGTTCCCATGGCCATGCCGTAAACGAGCATGAGTGGGTAGGTGAGCTGGCCCTGCCACAGCGCGAAGGCGAGAATGAGCGGCGGCAGGGCGGCCAGGAGGTGCAACAGCATCAGGAGCGGCTTGCCCGAGGCCCGCTCCGCCACGACGCCGCCCAGCAGCAGGAAAAGCACCGAAGGGGCCGACAGGGCCATGTTGGCGAGGCCGAGCTCGATCCCGCCAAGCCCGAGCCGGTTGGTGATCAGGTAGGGAAACAGCACCATCTGCAGCCCGAAGGCCATGAACCAGCTGGTCTGGACAAAGAGATAGGCCGGCAGCTCGCGCAGGACATTGCGATACAGCCGCGCCGTGCCGGGATGGGTGGCCTGTTCGAAGAATTCACGTCCGGCCCCCAGCGAGGTCTCGATACCCGAAACCGGCGACTGGACCGACATGGCTTCCTCCGTCACGTCGCGGTCCGGCGCAGCCGGCCCGGTTGCGCCGGATGTCCTGTCCAAGTCGTCATCGGGGGCCCTGCCGTCATCGGCCATGCCGCACTCCTTGCAACCGGACATGATCCTAACCCCAAGGTCCGGGCAGGGAAGTCCGTAATCCGCCAGATGGAATAGGCGCAGCCGCGCAGCATGTCATGGATTGATTGTCATGAGATGCTGGCATGGTAGAACCAAATCTCGTGGTGGAGGTGAACATGCGGCTCATCAGGACAATCCTCAGCTGGGCGCTCGCGCTCTTTCTCATCGCCGTGTTTGTGCAAGCCACGATCCACCCGTTGCCGGACCCACCGGACGGCATGGTGAAGTTCTGGGACGCGCCGGGCGAGAACATTGTCTTCCAGACGCTGGCGGACAATTCCGGTTATCCGATCTTCGAGCCCACGGGACGCGTGCTCACCGGCGTGCTGGAACTGGTTGCGGCTTTCTTCCTGCTCTGGCCGTTCACCCGGCGATTCGGTGCCATCGTCGCCTTTCTCATCCTGGGTGGCGCGGTGGCCTTCCACCTCTCGCCCTGGCTCGGGGTCGAGGTGCCGGTGTCGCTGGAGCCTGGCGCCGCTGACGATGGCGGCGGGCTGTTCGCGCTCGCCGTGGCGAGTCTGGTGGCCAGCCTTCTGATTATCCTTATACATCCGGGCAAGTGGACCGACTGAGCGCATCCTCATTCTTGTTTGCCGCTCCTTAACCTCGGCGAGACATGACTGGCCAACGGAGGTTTGCCCCATGTCTGTTGCCCCTGCCGTCGAAAGCCCCCACTTGCAGCGCATCGGCCGGGCGCGCCACGCATTACTGCGTCGGCTGATCGATGTCGTCGCACTGCCGGGCAGCGTGATCCCGCCGCAGGAAAGAGCCATGGCCGGCGACGTCCTGCTGGAGCTCCTGTTCGAGGCCGATGACGATGCGCGCCGGCTCTGCGCCCTGCGCCTGGTCAATGCCAGCGACGCGCCGCGACGCCTGCTGCGCTATCTCGGCCAGTGCCGGATCGAGGTGGCGGGGCCGCTTCTCGATGACAATCCGGCCTTCGACGCCTCCGATCTCTGTTATCTCGTGCGCGCCGGGGAAAGCGATCACCGTGTCCGGATCGCCATGCGCCGGCCCCTCGATGTCAGCGTCGGCGATGCCATCGTGGCCAGTGGCGACACCGCAGCGATCCTGGCGGTTTTGCGCAACAGTGAGGCAACGCTCTCCGAGCTGGCCATGGACGAACTGGTCCACCTGTCGCGCGCCCAGGAAAAACTCACCAGCGCCATCACCCGGAGGCCGGAACTCCGTCCCTCCCAGGCCATGGCGATGTTCTGGTGGGCCGACGGCCCGACCCGGGCCGACATACTGAATCGCCAGTCCGCGAGCCGCCAGGAGCTGATCGAGAACTGCTCCGACGTCTTTCCCCTGGCCGCCGCTGAGGGCTGGAAAGACCCGGTGACGCGCAAGACGCTCCAGCTCATCGAGCGCCGCCAGCGCAACCGGGCCGCCATCGAGAAAAGCCCCTTCGACAACCTTGAGCATGCCATCGAAGTGGCGGCGGAAGAGGGCATGGCGCCGGCCACCGCCCAGGAAATCGGCTATCTCGCCGGCATCAAGCCCGTCACTGTGGCCAAGCTCCTGTCCGACACCGGAGGCGAGGGCCTCGCCGTGCTGTGCAAGGCCACGGGCCTGCGCCGGGAGTACCTGGAAATGCTTTGGCGCGCGCTGAAGCGGCCGCTGGAAACCCTGGAGGGCGCGCCGCATCCGCTCTGGGAACAGGTCCGCCTGCTCTATGAATCGCTGAGTGTGGTGAAGGCCCAGACCACGCTGCGCTACTGGAACTGGTCCATGTCGTCGAGCTTTTCGCCGCGCATGGAGATTGAAAAGCCCAAGGCTGAGGCGGGCGCCGAGGGGGAGGCGGAGCGCTTTTCGGCCAGCCGGCGCACCGCAAAACTCCTGTTCGGGGCCGGCAAGGACTGATTGGATCGCTGCGGCGCGCGCATGGGGATTGGCGGGGACCGATCCAATTCGCTTGAAACTTCAATTCGATTCCTGAAACACTGGACAGGTGGCGG
>CAZXWB010000105.1:0-6132 GCA_964644395.1 uncultured Hyphomonadaceae bacterium
GCGGGAGGGAGGGGTTTACGTGGTACGCAATTGTTCCCCTTCCCCCTTTATGGGGATAAGGGGTTAGGGGATGGGGGTATTCAGGCGAGTACCTGAATCGTTACCTATAACAACAAGGATATTTCCTACTATGCGTGAGATCATCGAGTGGCGCAAGTGCAAACGCGCCCCGGCTTATTTCATCAACCATTATTGCCACCTGCTAGACCCGACCGAGGGCGATTGGGTGCCGTTCCGGTTGTGGCCGGCTCAGCATCGCCTGTTGGATGGCTGGCACGCGCATCAGTATAACCTGACGCTGAAGGCGCGGCAGTTGGGCGTTAGTTGGTTGGGGCTGGCTTATGGGCTGTGGGGGATTGTGTTTCATCCGCATTACGAGATGATGATCGTCTCGCGGCGCGAAACGGAGGCGATCTATTTAGCCGGGCCGGAGCGCCTGCGCGGGATGTATGCGCGGTTGCCGTCCTGGATGCGGGCGGCCCGCATCACCCGTGACAATGTGAACCACTGGCGCTTATCGACTGGCAGCGGGGCGCGGGCGTTCCCGTCGGATAATGTGGATAGCTACACTGCCAACCTGATGCTGATCGATGAGGCCGATCATCCGGCGATAGATTTACGGGTGTTGTTGAACTCGGCTAAGCCGACCATCGACGCGGGCGGTAAGCTGCTGCTGGTCAGCCGGGCGTATAAGGCCACCCCTGCCAGCCACTTTAAGCAGTTGTACCGGGTGGGCGTGGCGGGCGATAACGCTTATCATGTGGCGTTCTTGCCGTGGGATGCGCACCCGGCACGCTCGCAGGGGTGGTATGCCGCCCAGAAAGCCGACGCGCTAGCCAATGAGGGCACGCTCGATTCGTTATATGAGCAGTACCCCGCTACGGATGAGCAGGCGCTCGCGCCGCGCACGCTCGATAAACGCATCCCGCCCGCGTTTTTGTCCGCTTGTTACCACCCGACCCCCCCGCTTACGGTGCGCGGTGCCCCGGCCCTGCCCGGTTTGACGATCTACCGCACGCCGGAGCCGGGCGCGGCTTATGTGATCGGGGCGGACCCGGCGGAGGGCAACCCGACATCCGACGCGAGCGCGGCGACGGTGTTACATGCCGGGACCGGGGAGGAAGTCGCATCGCTGGCGGGGCGCTATGAGGTGGACACGTTCGGGGCGTATCTGCGCGAGTTGGCGACGTACTACCGGGGCGCGTCGGTGCTGGTGGAGCGCAACAATCACGGGCACGCGGTGCTGTTGTGGCTGCGAGATCAGGCGCGGTCGGTGCGGGTATTGCGCGGGCCGGATCATAAACCGGGCTGGCTGACGACCCGCGCCGCTAAAGCCGAACTTTACGCGGAGGTGACCGCTGCTTTCCGTGATGGTGAAACGATCATCCATAATTTTGAGACGCTTACACAACTACAGCGCATCGACGGGTCCACGCTCCGAGCGCCGCCGGGGGGCCACGATGACCGGGCGATAGCTTACGGGCTGGCGTTGCTGGCACGCGGTCGGCGTCTGCCGGATGTGCGGCGGGTGGTGGCGGCGGGGGGTCTGTACGGGCGTCCGGGATAACGCGGGCGTTGTCTCTACTGGATGGCGTCTTGGGTGAGGATGTAGGTTCCGGGTTGGGTGACGATAGCGCGGACGCGCCCACCGACTGCCCCACCTGGCGCGGTGTCCGGTGCGGTTTGCAGGCGGGCTAGCGGCGCGTCGGTGTAGAGCGTGATGGTGCTGTCGTCCGGTTGGATGACGGTCACGGGGATGGTGGCATCCGGGGTGTTGTCGTCGTATAGCACGGTGACGGAGGCGACTTTATCCCATTGCCCGGTAGCCGGGTTGTAGCGGTGGATGCTGAAGCGGTCGGTTTCGGTGGCGCTGGCGGGTAGCACGAAGCTAATCACCAGGCTGCCGCCGCCGGGGACTGTCTCTAGGATGTTGCCGTTATCCGCGAGGGTGACGGTGTAGCCGCTGATGAAGCGGGCGGCATCCTGCGGGAGCGCGTCGGTAGCGACGGTCACGGCGTAGAGCGCGGCGAGTACCTCCGGTTGGTTGAGCGAGGCCCCGCGCAGCGCGAGTACCTGCATGTTATCGACATACGGGTTGATGTTGCGCAGGTCCGCGAGCAGTGCGGCGGCGAAGTCGGCGGGGGTGATGCGGTCCGGGCGGAGCGTGCTAAGCAGGCCGTTTGCGCCGGGCCGGACGAGTACAAAGTCGCTGGTGGCGATGTCCGTCCCGGAGACGGTGACCGCGCCGAAGTCCGGCAGTAGCAGCGTGTAAAGCACGGGGTCCAGGGCGACGATGCCACGCGCAACGCGCAGGCGGGCGCTAAAGCCACGGGTGAGGGTGGCGGCGTCTTGTGGCATGAAGTAGTCGCCGATGCCCATATCGAACGCGCCGAAGCCGATGCCGGGGGCGGGGGCGGCTACCAGGCCACAGTTGAGGTTTTCAACGTTGATGATGGTTGCCGGGCACGCATCCCCGAAGTAGGTGTCGATGCCGGGGCCGCCGTCAATGAAGGTGGTGTTGGGGCTGCCGGTGATGGTGTCGTCGGCACTAGAGCCGACCACGTTCTCGAAGTTGCGGGCAATCTGCCCGATGTAGCTGGCGAGTTCTTGCGGCAGGTTAACGATGATGGGCGTATTCAGGTTGTTGTAGTCGAGCGTGTCGGTGCCGGTGTTGGCGTCGAAGGTGTCCGGGACTGTGCCGCCCATGAAGATTACGCGGTCGTTGCCGCTACCGGATATAACGTTCTCGATGTCGTCGCCGTCGTACTGAACGCGGTTGGCGCTAGTGGCGAAGGTGGCCCCGTCAAAGACGCGAATAGAGGAGATGATGAAGGTCAGGTCTACGGTGACGGCGCTAAAGTCGAGCGTATCGTTACCGCCGGTTTCGCCCTGAACGGCGGTGGTCCCAGGGGCGTTGGTGTAGTTGCCGGGCAGGTGTGGGATGATGTCTTGCCCGAAGCCGTCTTGGAAGATGTAGGTATCGTCACCGCCGCCACCGGATAATACATCGTTGCCCGCGCCGCCGGTTAGTTCGTTGTCGAAGTCGTTGCCAACGATGATGTCGTTACCGCCGCCGGCAATCACGTTGTCGATGTTGTAGGCATCGTCGTTGCCAATCGGCCCGCCGGTGGTGGCTTCTTCGTTGTTGTTCAAGACGATGGTAATGTCGTCGTTGGTCCAGCTTTCGTCCAGCGTGTTGACGCCGCCTTTACCGTCGATGTAGTCGTCGCCCTCACGCCCGGTAATGACGGTATCGCCATCGCCACCGATGAGGACATCCGCCCCGGAGCCACCGATCAGGTTCTCCATGTTCAGGACGGTATCGGTGCCGCTTTCGGTGCCGGTGGCTTGTTGGGCGGGGGCGTTCTGCCCGTTGTCGGTGTAGTTGGTATCGCCCACGTTGATAGTGATCCCGGCGGTGGTCCAGCTTTCGTCAATGGTGTCGGTGCCGCCTAACCCGTTGATGGTGTCGTTCCCGGCCCGCCCGGTGATGGTGTTGTCGCCCGCGTCCCCGGTGAGCGTGTCGTTGCCGTCGCCGCCGATGATGTTTTCCAGGTTGATGAGCGTGTCGGTCCAGTTTGGTAAACCGGAGAGGTTGCGCCCGAAGCCTTGCGACAGATCGACCTCAATATCTTGTAGCGGGATGGTCGTCCCGATGCGGCTGTAGTCGATGGTGTCGGAGCCGCCGCGCCCGTCGATGGTGTTGTTGTAGCTGGTATCGGTGCGGAAGGTATCGTCACCCGCGCCGCCGATGGCGTTGTTAATACCGTAGATACCGCCGATGATGTCGGTTGCCGTGCCGAAGAACAGGTCTACTTGTACGTTGGTGGTGTAAGCGGCGTAGTCGATGGTGTTATTGCCGCCGTTATCGCCAACGGACCCGGTGAGCGATGCGCCCGGTTGCATCACGTAGGTATCGTCGCCGTCGCGCCCGATGATGTTTTCGACTGCCTCGAAGAACAGCAGGCCGTTAAGGTTGAAGGTGTTCGGCCCGGTGACCGTCCAGGTGTTATCGGCTATATCTCCGATGGCGGTATCGGTAATGGTCGCGCCACCGATCAGGCGGGTGATGTTGGTAAACTCACCGATCTGGGTGGCAACGAGGGTGACGGTGCCGTTGTATCCGGCTTGTGTGCCCGGCCCGGAGACTTCAAAGATAAGCTGCTGGGTGTAGTTGCTGTAATCGACGGTGTTGTTACCCGCGCCGCCGTTCATGTTCGGGGTGTTGGTGACGCCGTTACCGATGGTGAACGTATCATCCCCGGAGCCGCCCGCCAGTTCCTCGAACCCGTCGAAGGTGTAGGTCTTGGTGCCGTCGTTGTAGCTGCCGCTATCGGCCCCGGTGACAGCCCAATTGCTGGTGACGTTATCCCCGGCGAAGGTGTCGTCGGTGCTGCCGGAGCCGATGAAGTTCTCGACATTGTTGATATTAGACGTTACGCCGGTGGCGGTGTCGGTGCCGAGGTCCACGTTAACCGGGCCGGTTTCGCCGGAGTAGTCGAAGGTGTCGTTACCCGCGCCGCCGTCGATGCTGGCGACTTCCCCGCCCTGGAAGGTGTAGGTATCGTCGCCCTGCCCACCGACCAGGTTCTCAAGGTCGGTTCCGTTGTAGGTGACGGTGTTCGGGCCGTCGGTGGCGCTGAGGTTGCCGGGTTGTAGCGTGGTGGTCAGGTTGTTGGTGACGTTGGTAAAGTCGGCGGTGTCGTTGCCTTCGCCGTTGGTCTCGTTGATGGTGTCGGTCCCGAAGTTATCATCGAAGGCGTAGGTATCATCGCCCGCGCCGCCGTTGAGCGTGTCGTTACCTTCGCCGCCGTTGATGGTGTCGTTGCCGTCGCCGCCGTTGATGGTGTCGTCGCCGTCGCCGCCGTTGAGCGTGTCGTTGCCGCCGCCGCCGTCGATGGTGTCGTTACCCGCGCCACCAATTAGCACGTTGTCGTTGTCGTCCCCGATGAGCGTGTCGCCGTTGTTCGTACCGACAAAGCCCTCAATATTGCTGATGCCGCCGGTAACGTTGGTGGCAGTCCCCGTTAGCAGGTTGGCGTTAACGGCGGTGGTGTAGGCGCTGTAGTCGATGATGTCTAGCCCGGCGGCCCCGTCGATGAAGCCCGCCACGACCGCGCCATCTGCCATAACGAAGGTGTCATCGCCTGCGCCGCCCGTCAGGTTTTCGATGGCGGTAAAGTTGAAGGTGTTGCCGCCGACCGTGGCGATGTCGTCGCCGCCACCGTTGGCAATATTGACGGTCACGCCGTCATCGGAGAGCGTGAGCGTGTCGGTGTCGGTCCCGCCGACGAAACGGTCCATGTTGGCGAAGCCGTCCAGCAGGCCCGCGACCGCGCCGTTAAAGCCGTCGGTGGCCCCCGGCCCGGTTAGGGTGACATCGGTTGGGGTGGTGTAGGCGCTGTAATCGAGCGTGTCGTTACCGCCGAGCGCGTCAATCTGTATCGGGAGCGTGACGCCATCGGTAACGGTGAAGGTGTCATCGCCGGGGGTGCCGCTGATGGTGCCGATCTCGGCGGTGTAGGTGATGCTGTTGGTGGCGGGGTCGCTGTTGTCGGTGATGACGGTCTGCCCGATGTTAAAGGTATACGTGACCGGGTTGGTGAGGTTGCTCAGGTCGATGATGTCATCGGATGCGCCGACAATCACATCTTGGCCCCAACCATCATAGAACTGATAGGTATCGACCCCGCCGCCGCCCGTGAGCGTGTCGTTTCCGGCCCCGCCAATCAGCAGGTTGTCGGCGGCGTCCCCGGTCAGGTTGTCATTACCGGAACCGCCCTGGATGGCTTCGACGTTGGTAAATATCCCGGCGACCCCGGTTGCAACCCCGGTTTGCAGGTTGGCGGTAATATCATCGGTGCGGGAGGTGTAGAACAGGAAGTCGGTCCCGCCCTGCCCATCGAGCGAGCCAGCCAGCGAGCCGCCGACGCGGATGTCGATAAGGTCGTCGCCGCCGCCCATCAATACGGTAGTCGGTAGCGCGGCGTCGATGGTGAAGGTATCCACATCGGAGCCACCCTGGAGCGTATCAAAACCGCTATAGGTGAGCGTGGTTGCCCCGGTTAGAACGGTGCTGGTGCTGGCGGTCCAGGTGGTGGGGGCGTTCGTCCCGGTGAGCGTGTCGGTGCC
>CAZXWB010000106.1:0-6125 GCA_964644395.1 uncultured Hyphomonadaceae bacterium
CATAGGCGCTTTCGCGGTCGATGGCCTTGTCATATTTCGCCGCCACGGGGCTCGCGGTGAGGATGTCGCGCCGCTCCGCCTCCGTCGCCGGTCCGAGGCGTGAGCTGGGAGGGCGGATCAGCGTGCGCTGGACGATGCCGGGCCGGCCCTTCTCATCCAGCGTGGAGACAAGCGCCTCACCCACGCCAAGCTCGGTGATCACGGTCTCTGTGTCGAATTCCGGATTGGGCCGAAAACTTTCAGCGGCACTGCGCACGGCCTTGCGTTCCGACGGCGTATAGGCGCGCAGGGCATGCTGGATCCGGTTGCCGAGCTGGGCGAGGACGCTTTCGGGCAGGTCGCGCGGGTTCTGGGTCACGAAGAAGACCCCCACGCCCTTGGAGCGGATGAGCTTGACCACCTGGTCGATCTTGGCGAGCAGCGCCTTCGGCGCGTCACTGAACAGGAGGTGCGCCTCGTCGAAGAAGAAGACGAGCTTCGGCTTGTCCGGATCGCCGACCTCTGGAAGCTCCTCGAAGAGTTCCGAGAGCAGCCAGAGCAGGAAGGTGGAATAGAGTTTCGGGGAATTGATCAGCCGCGTGGCGTCGAGCACGCTGACCACGCCGCGCCCATCGGTCTCGGTGCGCATGAGGTCGGACAGTTCCAGCGCCGGTTCGCCGAAGAAAAGCTCCGCCCCGTCGCGCTCCAGCACCAGGAGCGAGCGCTGGATCGCCCCCAGCGTGGCCGACGATATGCGCCCATATTCCCGGCTGACTTCGTCCATCACCTCCTTATCGCCGAGGTGCACCATCAGCTTGCGCAGATCCTTCAGGTCGAGCAGCAGCATGTCCTGGGCGTCGGCATATTCGAAGGCCACGGTCAGTGCGCCCTCCTGAACCTCGGTGAGGTCCATGAGGCGCGACAAGAGGATCGGCCCCATTTCCGAGATCGTCGCGCGCACGGGATGGCCCTGTTCGCCATAGAGGTCGTAAAAGATCGTCGGCGTCGCTGCATAAGCGTATTCGCCCAGTCCAATTGTCTCCGCACGCGACATCAGCTTGTCATGGAGCTTGTGATCGGCGCTTCCGGACTGGGATATACCTGAGAGGTCGCCCTTGACGTCTGCGCAGAACACCGGGACGCCTTGATTGGAGAAGCCTTCTGCAAGTATTTGCAAGGTCACGGTCTTTCCGGTGCCCGTGGCGCCGGCCACCAGTCCATGTCGGTTGGCGCGATTCAGCAGGAGGCCCTGCGCCTCGCCATAGGCGTCGCCGCCGCCACCGATGAAGATGCTGTCGCCCATGTCCCGGCTCCCTCGATTCCCGTTCCCTTTGCTCGGAGCGTGAGGCATTAGCCGGGTTTGGCGGCTTGACAAAGCCCGCCTGGGCAGAAGTCTGGCACCGAGTCCGGGAGGGGTTCACCATGACCGACGCGCCACGCACCGGTATCTGGATCATCGCCATGGGCGTCATCATCGCGCTGCTTTTCCTCGGGCGGGCGGTACTGTCGCCGTTTGCGCTGGCGGTGTTCCTCTTCCTTGTCATGGAGGGCTTTGCCCATGCCATCACCGGCACATGGATGAATGTGTCGCTGAAATGGGCCCGAGCGGTCTCGATCGTCGGCGTCGTGGTAGGGTTTGCCCTGTTCATCATGATGATGGCCAATGGCGTGGCGAGTTTCACCCGGGCGCCTGGCGAGTATGAGCGTGAGATCGATGCGCTGATCAGCAATATCTACGGGCTGTTCAACCTGCCCGATGCGCCGCGGATCAGTCAGCTGGTCCTCGGAGAGCCCGGCCAGCAACTGCTCGGCGCCGTGGTGTCATCGGTGGGCAACCTGTCGGAGAATTTCATCCTCATCCTGATCTATGTCGCCTTTCTCTTCCTCGCCCAGTCGACCTGGACCGAGAAGCTCAACGCCATCTTCGGCAGCGACAATGAGCAGCGCGACCGCGTGCGTCAGATCGGGGAGCAGGCCCGCCGGGGCATCGAGACCTATCTGTGGACGCAGACCGTGATCTCCGCGTTGATCACGCTGGCAACCTTCGCGACACTGAGACTGCTCGGCGTGCAGAACGCGCTGTTCCTCGCCGGCATCATCTTCGTCCTCAACTACATCCCCACGGTGGGCTCGATCGTGGCCGCCGTGGTGCCGCCGCTCTTCGCACTGGTCCAGCCCGCCGAGACCTGGCCGGTGTGGATGTCGGACAACACCTACATCAATGCCACGCTCACTTTCTTCGGCGTCAGCTTCTGGCAGTTCTTCATCGGCAATTTCATCCAGCCGCGGATGATGGGGGACAACCTCAACCTGTCCGCCCTTGTGGTACTGCTGGCCCTGGCGATCTGGGGCGCGCTGTGGGGCATTCCGGGCATGTTCCTGTCGGCGCCACTGACGGTGATCATCATGATACTGACGGCCCAGTCGCGCGACACCTACTGGATCGCGGTGCTGCTGTCGGCGAATGGCCGGCCGGGAAAGGACCCACGCCTGCAACCGGAAATTACAGATGGCGCTATTGACGGAGCGCAGCAAATGACTGCAAAATCCAAAAAAGGTTAAGGATGTGGGCTGCATAAAAACTGTCATAAAAGGGTTGGCAAAGCAGGCTCTTTGCTCCATATGCAGTCACAGCAGAGGGGAGGGCAGTTCAACATAACTGCGAAAGTTTCTGGTTTCGGGCCTCCGCGTGCGTCCCCCCACCCAGCCTGCGGATGAGGCCTGAAGAGCCCGTCAGACATGTCCCCGTCTGGCGGGCTCACCCTTTTCGGCCCCTTTTTGTGAGATGCTGTATTCCCAACCCGGACCGGCCCGTGCGCCATTGAGTTGCGCGGGAACCGACGCTAGGCGTGATGTCAACAATCGCCGGAAAGCGCCATGCCCGATAAACGGTCAAAGACAATCAGCTTCGAAGCCCTGCTGTCGCATTTCGACGCGACACTGGCCGATGAACCCGCCTTCCGGTCTTTCCTCAAGCAGGCCGCCGACCAGCTTGGCCCCGACGATCTCGGCGCCATCGACGAAAAGACCCTGGCATCGAATCTCGACACCTACTGGCGTTGGGCCGAGGCGGCCGCGCCGCGATCGGTGCGGCTGCGGGAGATGGACCTCTCCGACCCGGCCAGTGAACCGGCGCGCCTGCTGCTGGAGACCACCGGCGCCGACCGCCCCTTCCTGATCGACAGCCTGCAGGGCGAGCTCGCCGCCCAGGGCATCGACCTGCTGGCAGCGGTCCACCCCATTGTCGCCGGTGAGGACGGGCCGACATCCCATATCCAGTTCCAGCTGCCCCAGCTCTTGCCCGAGGAGGCCGACCGCCTGATGAAGGGCGTGCGCGAGACACTCGATGATGTGGAAACCGCGGTCAGCGACTTCCACAGCATGCGCCAGCGCATGCGCGACGAGGCCCAGCGGCTCGCCACCATGGAAATCTTCGAGCCCGCCGTGCGCGACGAGGCCTATGCGTTCCTGTCCTGGCTGGCGGAAGACCATTTCGTCTTCCTCGGCAGCCGCTCCTACCGGTTCAGGCGCGACGAGGCCGGCGCGTTCCTGCCCGAGGAGCCCGACATGGTGGAAGGGTCCAATCTCGGCCTGCTGCGCGACGAGCGGCGCAATGTGCTCAATGCCGGCGAGGAGCCGACCGTCCTGACACCGGAGATCGGCGCATTCCTGAACGAACGGACCCCGGTCTTCGTGGCCAAGTCGAACCTCCAGTCGCGTGTGCACCGCCGCGTGCTTGCCGATTATGTCGGCGTCAAACACTATGATTCCCGGGGCCGCGTGGTCGGCGAGACCCGGTTTGCCGGGCTGTTCACGTCCGAAGCCTACACCAAGCCCACGGCGGAAGTGCCGCTGATCCGCCGCAAGGTGACCAATGTCATGGCGCGCTCCCAGGCGGTGCCCGGCAGCCACAATGCCAAGGCGCTGCGCATCATCCTGGAGAACCACCCCCGCGATGAGCTCTTCCAGATCGACGAGGACGAGCTCCTGCGCACCACCGTGGCGATCCTGAACCTGCAGTCGCGTCCGCGACCGGCGCTCTTCATCCGCCGCGACCGCTTCGACCGCTTCGTGTCCGCGCTGCTCTATGTCCCCCGCGAAAGCTACAATGCAGACATGCGCCGCCGCATCGGCGAGCATGTCGCGCGCGCCTTCGATGGCGAGATCACCGTCTTCTATCCCCGCTTCGGCGACGACATGCTGGCCCGCGTGCTCTTCAACATCGCACTCAAGCCCGGCCATCCCGAACCTGACCTTGAAAAGCTCAAGGCCGAAGTGGCCAATCTGGCGCGGTCCTGGCAAGACCGTTTCCGCGCCGCGCTGGACGAGGACGACAAGCTCACCGGCCAGGCGCTGCAGGCGGCGGCCTGTTTCCGCAACGCCTTCAATGCCGCCTATCGCGAAGCCTTCAGCCCCACCGAGGCAATCGCGGACGTGCGCGAGATCGCCGGACTGGCGGCCACCTCCAGGGTGCGCGTGCGGACCTATCGCGGCGAGAACGACCCCGACACGCTGATCCGCGCCAAGGTCTATGCCCGGGGCGAGCCGATCGCGCTGTCGGCCTGCGTGCCGGTGATGGAGAACCTCGGCTTCTTCGTCGATTTCGAGTTCGGTTACCCGGTCAGGCCAACGGACCTGCCCATCGGGGATGCCCCGGACACCTACTGGATCCATGACTTCAACATGCGTTCCGGCACCGGCGGCGAGATCGACATGGACGAGATCGGCGACGCCCTGGAGGATGCCTTCGTGGCGGTCTGGACCGGGCGGGCGGAAAACGACGCCTTCAACCGGCTGATCCCGGCCATCGGGGCGGACTGGCACGCAGCGGCCCTGTTCCGCACGCTGGCGCGATACCGGCGCCAGACCGGGCTCGACCCGTCGGAGACCGTGCAGGTGCGCGCCCTCGTTACCCATACCGGGATCACGCGAAAGCTTCTCGAGCTCTTCCTCGTGCGCTTCGACCCCTCGCGCGAGGGCTCACTGGAGGACCGCGCGGCCCGGTCAGAGGAACTCAGCCAGGAGATCACCGCGGCCCTGCGCGACGTGGCATCGCTGGACGAGGACCGTGTGCTGCGCCGGTTCCGCGACCTGATCCTTGCCACCCAGCGGACGAATTTTTTCCAGCGCGACGCCGACGGCCGCGCCAAGCCGGTCATCAGCCTGAAGATTGCCTCGCGCGAGATCGACGACTTGCCCGCGCCCCGCCCCTTCCGGGAAATCTTCCTTGCCAGTCCGCAGGTCGAGGGCGTGCATCTGCGCTTTGGCAAGGTGGCCCGCGGCGGCCTGCGCTGGTCGGACCGCCGCGATGATTTCCGCACCGAGGTGCTGGGTCTCGTTAAGGCCCAGCAGGTCAAGAATGCCGTCATCGTGCCGGTCGGCTCGAAGGGCGGATTCTACCCCAAGCAGTTGCCCGCCGGAGGCTCGCGGGAGGACGTCTTCGAGGCCGGCCGCGACGCCTACAAGACCTATATCCGCGCGCTGCTGGAGATCACCGACAATGTGAAATCCGGCGAGACCACCCATCCCGCTGACACCGTCATCTGGGACGGGGAAGACCCCTATCTCGTCGTCGCCGCCGACAAGGGCACCGCCACCTTCTCCGACACCGCCAACGCCATTTCCGAGGAGATGGGCCACTGGCTCGGCGATGCCTTCGCCTCGGGCGGCTCGGCGGGCTACGACCACAAGAAGATGGGGATCACCGCGCGCGGCGCCTGGGAAGCGGTGAAGCGCCATTTCCGCGAAATGGGCACCGACATCCAGTCCGAGCCCTTCAGAGCCATCGGCGTCGGCGACATGTCCGGCGACGTCTTCGGCAATGGCATGCTCTTGTCGGAGAAGACCCGGCTGATCGCGGCCTTCAACCACCTGCACATCTTCATCGATCCCGATCCCGATCCCGCCACAAGCTTTGAGGAACGCCAGCGCCTGTTCAACAAGGATCGCTCGAGCTGGGAAGACTACAAGAGCGAGCTGATCTCCGAGGGCGGCGGCGTCTTCAAGCGAAGCGCCAAATCGATCGCCCTGACCGATGCCATCCGGGAGCTGACCGGGCTCGAGGGCGAGGAAACGACGCCGGACGCGCTGATTGCCGCCCTCATCAAGGCGCCCTGCGACCTGCTCTGGTTCGGCGGCATCGGCAC
>CAZXWB010000107.1:0-3130 GCA_964644395.1 uncultured Hyphomonadaceae bacterium
GCGACGGAAAAGATCAGTGTGTCATTGTGCATGCCGTCGCTCCAGGGCGTTTTCGGCGCAGGCCCTTACCGCAGCCCGGCTGTACCGACCTGCCGGTCGGCGTCGATACTAAATGCTTGCGGTTACCTCGTCATCGGAGAAATCGAAGCCGATCTCACGCTGGCTGTAAGCGCCGTCACGGTAGCGATCGATGCCTTCACGGAAAAACCCGACCGCGTGGTCGAAAAGCAGACTGTAAAGTGGCTCGGGCTGGTTGTCGGTCAATGGCAGATCGAAGACGTGCTCCTCGCCGCCCTGGATCTGGAGCCGGAAACTGTCACCGGTCTTGCGGGCCACCATGACCAGTCGCATCCAGTCGGTGCCGCGGCTGACCCGGATGGCAAGCCCGAAGGCGACCGGGCCCAGCGGGCGGAAACCCTTGGGCGGAACAGAGAAGGCCTTGTCGCCGTAAGCCTTGGGCTGGAATTGCCCCGCCGGCGGCACGAGCCGCACGCAGACGCCATCGCTCGCCGCCAGCCAGTCGCAGAAGCCGTCGCGCAACGCCTCGGCAAGGCGCCGGATGCGGGTATAGTTTTCCTCGACCAGGGCCTGGTGCTCTTCGACCGTGGCGATGAGTTCTTCAAACCGGCTCATTTCCGTGCCCCTTCATCTCGCTTCCGGCAAAGCGGTAAGGTCCCTGCGCCAGCAAGGTTCTCACGTTTCCGCTCCAGCCCTTCGGCGCTAGATGGCCCGCTCCGACCCGTTGTGCAACCAGCATGCCCCACTCGGCTCTCATCCGGCCCCGCGACGCAGGGCTTCGAGATTGACCACTTCGGCGCTTATGTCCGGCCGCAGGCGGGCCGGGAGCCGGCCGAGCCCCTCCTCCAAGGCGGCCGATGCCGGCTGGCCGGCGAGCCAGGCAGAGAAACTCTCCGCCACCACGAGCAGCGCGTCGGCGTCCTCCTCCACGATCTGTCCGAAACGCGCCGCCAGCGGCCCGACAATGCCATATGCGAGGAACACGCCGAGAAAGGTGCCCACCAGTGCCGAGGCGATCATGCCGCCGATCACCGCCGTGGACTGGTCCACCGCAGCGAGCGACTTGATGACACCGAGCACCGCAGCGACGATGCCGAGCGCGGGCAGGGCGTCGGCCAGCCGTTCCAGCGCGACAACCGGGCGGGAGCGCTCAGACACCAGCTGTTCGATCCGGCGCTGGGCAATGGCGTCGGCGTCGGCGGCGTCCATCGGCCCGAGGCTGCGGCGACGAAACAGGTCACAGATCAGCGCGCGCGTCTCGTGATCGGCCCTGAACGCGGCCACGGCGGCGAAGCGCGCGGAGGTTTCGGGCTGTTCGATATCGGTTTCGATGGCCACGGGACCACCGCGGCGCGCTTGGCCCATGAGTTCGGTGAGCAGGCTCGCGAGGGCGCGATAGTTCCCGGCGGTCCAGACCGGCCCCTTCAGCACGCGCAGCGGCGCAGCGAGCGCGGTGAAGGCGACATCCCTGGCGTTCGCGATAAGCAGCGTGCCGAGCCCGGCACCGGCGATCATCAGGAACTCCGCCGGCCCGGAGCGCAGCAGCACGTCAACCGAGCCGCCGGCGAGCAGGAAGCCGCCGAAAACCATGGTCAGGACAAGGACAAGGCCCGCGAGCTGGAACATTCAGTGCTCTCCTTTACGAAAAGATTAGGCCTTGCATCTGAAGAATCCCTTTCCGGGCGCTGCGATCGACACAATTCCGACACAGTCGAAGGCCTTCGCGGGTGCAGCTGAAACTGGCCTTAATTTCCCTGTTTCCGGCGTTTGAAAGCCCCCGCGGCGTCTGGTAAAGAGTGACCAACAAGCCACAGCGGGAGAGACAATATGCACAAGGCTGTCATGGTGATTGCCGCCGGTCTCGGATTTTCGGTTTTCGCCAGCGCCCAGGCGATGAGCTGCCAGACGCCGCAGCCGCCGAACCTGAACGTCGACGGCGCCTCGCTGTCGGTAGAGGCGTATGCCGCCCTGACCGATCAGATGGCGCGCTATGACGAAGCGCGCGCGGCCTATGTGAACTGCCTGAACGCCGTGGTGCTGCAGGAGGTCGATGCCACGCCGGAAGAGATCGACCGCGCGCGACTTCAGCGCTCGAAGCTCTATGTGAAGGATCCGGCCACGGGGCGTTATTCCGACCCGGTGGCGGACCAGTATTTCAAGGTGACCCAGGCCTTCATGGCTGGTCAGGAAGCCCGTGCGGCTGAAGCCGCCCAGGAAGAGACCCGCAAGTCCGAAGCCCAGCTTGCGTCGAAGATGATGGAAGCCCAGTCGCAATAAACCGGCCAGCCGGCCAGAACAAAGAGTAAAGTCCTGTTAAGCGTTGGTCTTTAGGTTAATGCTTGTCTACCGAGGAGCCATGAAATGAAGATATTGTTCTCAGCCCTGGCCCTGGCCGTCGCCTTGCCCGCGAGCGCCCAGCAATTTGCGTCCGCCGGCGATTACCGCACCTGCAGCCCGGCCCAGACAAGTGCCGGCCTCGAGGCGGTGCGCCAGTCGTGTGGCACGCTGACCAAGCCGACCATCAGCACCCAGTTCGGCTCGTATGACGAGCTTCAGCGGGCGCTTGCCCAGCGCCAGGCGTTCCGCCAGCAGGTCGACGCCTACGGGGTGTGCGTGACCAATTTCATCAATTCCTTCCGGCGTCCGGGTGCTGATGCGAATTCGCTGAAGCCCGACGAGGCCGCCTGCGCCCATGCCTGGGCCCAGGACGCCGTCACCCAGACCGTGATGGAAGTGGGCCGGGCCTGCATCGATTATGCCGACCGGTCGATGATGAGCTCCGATCTCGTCACCTATGACGGCGCCTGCTATCCGGATTTCGGCTCCGACCGGGGCTGACTGGACCCAGAAGACGACAGGAACTGCGGTGCCGCTCAGGGCCGAGGTTTTTTGCGTGTTGCCGGGCCATTACTAATCGGCATTGGTCGTGAAACCCTCCATTTCCTGCAAGCAAATTGGAGGGGGACAACATGCAGAAACGCGCCATCAATCCAACCGAATGGCTCCAGCATTTCCAGCTGAGCCATGCCATCGAAGTCACCGGCGGCGAGCGCCTGCTCTACCTGTCCGGCGAGACCTCGACCGTCGCTGACGGCACGACGCTGCACAAGGG
>CAZXWB010000107.1:3230-6067 GCA_964644395.1 uncultured Hyphomonadaceae bacterium
GTCGCCTAAATCTCGCCTCAGGCCATTGCGGTGGCCGGAACTTCGGCGGCAACGGGTGCCCAGATGTCTGTCGGCGTCACATTGCGCAGATAATCGTCGATATGGGCGATCAGCGCGTAGAGCACGTCGCAGTAGACGCTGGGATTGTCATAGCTCTCACCGTCGAAGCGATGAGGCGCATAACCACCGCCACACACCCGGAAGACCGGACAGTCCTTACAGGTCTGGCAGGCCTCCGGCGCTGCACCCTTCGTCTTCGCCAGGTATTCATCGAGCGTGTGCTCGACGAGGCTCATGCCTGTCGTGACCTCGCCCTCGCCATTGATCCGCATCACGTCGAGATGCTGGTACGAGCCGTCGCTCTCCACCACCAGCATGCCCCAGAGCTCACCGCCAAAGGCATCGAGCCCACTATGCAGGCCGAACAGGCCTTTCATGATGTGGGTGAAAAAGCGCAGTTTGAAGTCCGGATCGCCGATCTCGATCCAGGCATCAAAGGCTTCGATCAGATAGTCGCGCACCTGCTCCATTGAAAATTCAGGCAGGTGCGACGGCAGGGCGTGGTGGCTCGCATCGGGCAGCAGGAGGTCGAAATCCTGCACCCCGAGGTCGCGGAAATAGTGCACGATCTCGCGCGCCGAACCCGATGGATCGATCACCGCGAGCACGCCGCCATAATGGATGGAATTGCGCGACTGGGAGAGCCGGATCGCATCCTCGACCTTCTGGTGACTGGATCGGCCCATATGATCGAGCCGGAACCGGTCACTGACCGCCGCCGGCCCGTCGCAGGAGATAGACCAGGACACGCCGTAGGTTTCGAAAAGTTCGAGCCAGGCATCATCGAGCAACAGCCCGTTGGTCTGGATGCAAAGGCTTGCCCGCTCGCCAAGATCTGCGCGAACCTTCCTGAGCAGGTCCTCAAATGCCGGTCTGCCAATGAGAAGCGGCTCGCCACCGTGGAATTCCAGGGTCACGACCCGCATGTCATCGGCCGCCAGATAGTCGGCGCAACGCCCGACCAGAAGATCCTGCAACTCCGTGGAGAGCAGCGCTGGACGCGTTCGCCAACTCTGATCGGCCCCGTGGTACATGTAGCAGTAACTGCAATCGAGATTGCAGCGTTCGACGATCTTCACGATGATCTGGGCATTGTCCGACATGTTGACCTCCCTCAGATGTCGCCGGTGCCGGTGATGATGGTCCGGGAGTGGCTGACATTCTTGTGGTCGGCGGTCTTGGAGAAGGTCCGCGAATGGCCGCCACCGAACCGGATGTGGAAATTGTCCGGTTCCATACCGAGTTCGATGCCCCGCTTGGCTTCCTGAGCGAGCGTCTGGGCAATGGCGTCGCTGATCTTCTGAATGTTTTCCGGCGTCAGAGCATCCGGCTCGATCCGGGAAGACACAAGAAAGGCTTGCGGGCGCCCGACAGAGCAACCCTTTCCACCCTTGCCCTGAGCGTTCGCGATGCCGGTCGTGGCGGCCACGCCAGCACCGACCGCGATGCCGACGGTGGTCTTCAGAAAGCGACGCCGATCATTTTCGGCTTCGTTCTCAACCGGCGTGATGGGCTCCTCGCCGGCTTCGTTCTTCTTGGTTTCGTCAGTCATGTTTGTCCCCTGTTTGGTTTGCAGGTACAGGGAAACACGAAAGACCCGCGGCAGACCGGCCAGGGATTTTGCAGCCGGAAGCGAAAAACATCACGCCTGATTCTGGATCGGGTGAATTACTCCCCTGAAATCAGACCCGTGGCGAGGCCCATGACGTGGAAGATCTCGTTCTGCTCCATCACGCCGCGTACGAGGTCCGCGCCCGGTCCTGAGGCGAAGATCGTGACATCCTCGCCGGCATGGGTTTCCGAGGGCATGGGCACGAGCGCCGGTTGCCGGAAGTCGGGGTCGGTGGTGTCGACCCCGGTGAGGTCGGCGCGCTCGCAATCGAGTTCGCCATCCTTCGGGCGGCAGGCCGACTGGCCATTGGCGTAGCCGAGCGTCGTGTAGGGCTTGCCGTCCTGGCCCCTGGCCAGCGCGCCGGTGCCATAGGTCACCTTGCCGAGGATCGGATTGTTGCGCCGGGGATAGCCGGCCATGGTCAGTGTGTGGCTGTGATCGGCCGTTACGATGATCAGCGTGTCGGCAGGATCGGTCATGGCCAGCGCCTTCGCAATGGCGAGGTCGAAGGCCAGCGTGTCCTCGAGCGCGCGGGCGGCATTGACACCGTGGTGGGCATGGTCGATCCGGCCCGCCTCGATCAGGAGGAGGAATCCGTCCTCGTCTCTTGACAGCCGGGTGATCGCCGCCTCGGTCAGCTCCGCAAGGGAGGGTTCATCGGGACCGCCTTCGCTCATCTGCCGGTCCAGCTCGAATTTCATGTGTGAGGGCTCGAAGAGGCCGAGCACCCGCGTATCGCTGTCGAAATCGACGCCGCGGAATTCGTCGAGATTGGTCACATAGACCCTGTCATTGCTCGCACGCAGCCATTCATCGACCAGGTTGCGGTCATCGGTGCGTCGGCCTTTGCGATCGGGCTGTTCGGGGTCATTGACGCTTTCCGGGAAGAAGCTGCGCCGGCCGCCGCCGAGCATCACCTCGAAACCGTTGCCCGCCGGCCATTCCAGCATCTGCGTGGCGATATCCGGGCAACCGCCGAGCGCCTCGCCATCGGTTTCCCAGTCCCGGTGCGGGGTCTTGGCATAGGCCGCGCCCGGCGTGGCGTGGGTGATGCGGGCGGTTGAGACGATGCCCGTCGCCATGCCGGCCCCCTCGGCAAGCTCGAACAGGGTCAGGGTCTCATTGCCCTCCACCGTGGCACAATTGCCGAAGGCGACATCCTGGG
>CAZXWB010000108.1:0-6017 GCA_964644395.1 uncultured Hyphomonadaceae bacterium
CCAGGCCCCCGTGGCTTTCAGGGCACGATCGTGGGCAATTTTCGCGCCACTGGGGAAAAGTTGGCGTGAATTCGCCTAATCAACACCCTCGACCTCGATGAATTCGCCGTTCCTGTCCTGGCACATCACCATGCTTTCGCTGACCAGTTGCCCGTCGGGATCATAGTAATCCAGCGGAATGCGCCGGCAATTGGTGTATCCGGGCACGGGGCTGGTCACCGCCTCGATCTCGCCCTGCTGGGCAGGCGGTGGCGGAGGGGCCGGAGCGGGTTTGACGGTGACAGCTGGAGGAGGAGGGGGTGTTGGAGGGGGCGGTATCGGGGACGACGGGCTTTGCTGAGTCGGCCGATCAGGCGCGGACCCGTTACGGCACTCCAGAGAGCCATCCCAGCTGTCGAGTATCGGGGCCACCGGTGTCAGCCCGAGCGTCTCGGCGAAGCAGAGGAATGCGCCGCTCGATTCCTTCCGGCCATTGGCATAATAACTGACCGCCGTACCGAGAACCGCCAGCCTCGCCGCGCCGATGGGAACGTCCCTCTCGCCGGTGGCGGCGGCCCTGTTCGACGCCTCGACGGCCATGGGCGCCAATCCGGCGATCTTCTGATCGGAGCCGGCCGCGGACGCGCCGGACAGGCGGTAATAGGTCAGCACGGCACCGCACCGGTACTCGCCCTCGGACTGTAGGCGTTCAGACAGAACATAAGTCGCCAGCAGGAGGCTGTCCTCGGTGGTTCGGTTGTCACCGCCCGGCGCGTTCACCGCTGCCTCCAGCGCCTCGACGGACCAGGTCCCGCAGGCGGAGAAAAGTATGTTGCGGTCCGCCGGTGGAATGGTTTCCACCGACGCATTGAACAGCTCCAGCAAGCTCGCATAGTCGCGGTCCTGCGCGACGGCGGGACATGGCCCCATCGCCAGTAGTGACGCGGCCAGGGCCCCCACCCGGAACCTCATTGCGCGACCCACCCGCCATCGATCTGCATCATCGCGCCATTGATCTGGCTCGCGTCTTCGGAACAGAGGAAGCTCGCCATGGCGGCGACCTGCTCATCCGTGACGAATTCCTTGGTCGGCTGGGCCGCCAGCAGGACGTCATTCTTGACCTCTTCCTCGCTGATTCCGCGGGACTTCGCCGTGTCGGCAATCTGGTCCTCCACCAGGGGCGTGTAGACATAGCCCGGGCAGATCGCATTGCAGCGCACGCCGTCGCGCGCGCCTTCCAGCGCCACCACTTTGGTCAGACCCGCAATGCCGTGCTTGGCGGCCACATAAGCGATCTTGTAGGGCGAGGCGACCAGCGCGTGGGCCGAGGCGGTGTTGAGGATCCGGCCCCAGCCCTTCGCCTTCATGCCCGGCATGGCCCGCCGGATGGTGTGGAAGGCAGCCGACAGGTTGAGCGAGATGATGAGGTCCCATTTCTCCGGTGGGAAATCCTCCACCGGCGCGACATGCTGCACCCCGGCATTGTTGACGAGGATGTCGGCGCCACCGAAATCGGCCTGCACCATGTCCATGAGGTCCATGATTGCGCCCGCATCGGTCAGGTCGGCGCCGGAATAGGCCGCCTTAACGCCGTGATCGGCCTCCAGTGAGGCGCGGAACGCCTCGATCTCGCCGACATCGCCGAAGCCGTTGATGACGACATTGGCACCGTCGCTGGCAAGGCGCGTGGCCATCGCCTTTCCGATCCCGCTCGTCGATCCGGTGACCAGGGCGGTTTTTCCCTTCAGCATGTCAGGCTCTCCTTGAGGGGGGATGTCTTTTGCGGCTAAAGCCTTAGCCCGATCACCGGCGAGGTAAAAGCCGTCGGACAGCAGCATTTCAACCGGCGGCGGGAGTTTGAGCGCATGGAAGCGGCACTGGATGCATTTCGATCGGGATTTCCGAGCTACCTGCTCTACACCGGGCTCGCAGGCCTCCTGCTCCTGATCACCTCGGCGGTCTATGTCCTGCTCACGCCATGGAAGGAACTGGCGCTGCTGAAGGGCGGCAATGGCACAGCGGGGCTGGCGCTGGCCGGCGCGATCCTGGGCCTCGCCATCCCGCTGGCGGCCAATGTGGCCTCGTCATCCTCGATCATGGATTTCCTGATCTGGAGCGTGATCTCACTGCTGATGCAGCTCATCGCCTACCGCCTGACCGACGCCATACTGCGCGACCTGCCGCGTCGCATCGAACAGGATGAGGCCGGTGCGGCGATTGTGTTAATTTCCGTTAAGCTCTCCACGGCGATGATCCTTGCCGCTGGTCTCTGGGACCCCAATGTCCATATGCTGAGGATCTGACGCCCGCCGCGCGCCCCACGCGATACGAAATCGAGGAGACCCACACCGCCCATGCGCATTCCCGACTGGATCGTCTACATTCTTGCGCTGGGCGTGGTGCTGTTTGTCTTCCTGCCAAGCGACGAGGACGCCATGGCGCCCGAAGCACCGCCGCAGGAAGCGGTGCGCGGAGAGGGCCGGCCCCTGCCCCCGCCCTCGGCCTTTGACGAGCGAATCCTGGTTCAGACCGACGAGCCCATGGACGGCACCGGCTCGGCCTTTGCGATGAACCAGCAGGGCCAGTGGCTGACCGCCCGCCATGTGGTGGATGGCTGCGATGATATCGCGCTGGAGGTCCAGCCCGGAACGCTTGTGCCCGTGCGCGCGGAAAGGCTGTCGGAGGAGGCCGACCTGGCGGTGCTTTATACCGGGCGCGCGCCGAAGGGCCTGCCGGTGGACCCGAACCGGGAACTGACCATCGGCACGCAGGGCTTCCATATCGGCTTTCCGCAGGGCCAGCCGGGCGAGGCGACGTCGAAACTCCTGTCGCGCTCGCGGCTGATCATCCGGGGCGAGCGTCGCAGCGAGGAAAATGTCCTGGCCTGGGCGGAAAAGGGTCGCACCCGCAATCTGAACGGCTCGCTCGGCGGATTGTCCGGCGGCCCGGTCCTGTCGGCCGACGGCCAGGTCATCGGTGTCACCATCGCCGAAAGCCCGCGCCGCGGCCGGATCTACACCACGTCCCCGGCGACCCTCGCCAAGTTCCTGGCCGACGTTCAGGTGGAGAACACTGACGCCTCCACGCCGCGCCCGGTCACGGTCGCGAACTATGGCCGCGAGGCCGACCGGCTGCGCCGCGCCATCAGCGTGGTCAAGGTCGTCTGCCGGGTCGAGTGATGGCCGTGGCAACACACCATTTCGGCGACAGGCTGCGGGCAGCAGTCCTGCGAGACGGGCCGCTCTGTGTCGGCCTCGATCCGCATCCCGGAACCATTCCGGCCTGTTTCGGCGATGGCGACGGCGTAACGGAACTGAAGCGCTGGGGCCAGTGCGTGCTGGAGGCGCTTGAGGGCATCTGCACAGTGATCAAGCCCCAGGTCGGCCTGTTCGAAATGCGCGGGCCCGACGGCATGGCGGCGCTCGCGCACCTGATCCGGCGCGCTCGGGAACTCGGTTTCATTGTCATCGCCGATGCCAAGCGCGGCGATATCGGCTCCACAGCGGAAGGCTATGCCAGGGCCTGGCTGGAGCCCAGCGCGCCGTTTGAATCTGACGCCCTGACGGTGAACCCCTATATGGGCCGCGACACGCTGCAGCCCTTCCTCGCGCGCGCCCGCGATCACGGCAAGGGCGTCGCGGTGCTGGCGCGCACCTCCAATCCCGGTGCCATCGACTTCCAGCTCCTGGATGCCAGCCACCGCGCGGTCTTCCTGCGCCTGGTGGAGGCGTTGCAGAATGATGCCCGCGCGCTCACGGGCGAGAGCGGCTGGTCGTCGCTCATGCTGGTGGTCGGCGCGACGGCCCCCTTTGAGGCCGCCGACATTCGCGACCTGTCGCCAGCGACGCCATTCCTCGTTCCGGGCTATGGTGCCCAGGGCGGCGGGGCGCGCGATGCCGTGGCAGGCTTTGCCGTCAGCGATCGCGGTGTGCGGCTCGGCGGACTGGTGAATGCCTCCCGTGGCATCACCGCTTGCCCCGACGCCGTCAACGCGCCCGACTGGGACAGTTTTCGCGCAGCGATTTCCGCTGCGGCGCGCGCCGCACAGGATGACCTGCGCGCGGCGGCGGGCTATGGTAAGGACGAGGTCTGAGGCAAGGCAGCATGCACATTCTCCTGGCAATCATCGGCATTCTTTCCGCAGCCGCCATCTGGTGGTGGCGCCTCAAGATGATGGGGGCTGCCGCCCGCGACGTGGCGAAGGGCGCAAAGACCGTGGCCAACATGCCGCGACGCTTCGGCTTCCAGCGCCGGGCCAATCGCGGGGCGCTGGACGCTTCCGACGATCCGCGCGAGGCGGCCATGGCGATCATGCTGGAGGTGGCAAAGGCGGCCGAGGCGCCGGGCGAGACCCAGACCAACCTGATGATCGACCGGGCGCGGCGCACCTTCAGCGTGACCGAGGCCGAGGCCGAAGAATACCTTCACCGCGCCAACTGGTTCGTGCGCCAGGCCCGCACGCCGGACCAGCTGATCCGGCGCATGGCTGGTGTGCTGCGCAAGACGGTGGGACCGGAACAGCACACCGACGTGGCCGAAATTCTGGAAGACCTGGCGCTCGCCGATGGCCAGCCCACGCCGGAGCAGACCCGGCTGATCGGTGTCTATCTTCGCGCCGTCGGCATTCGCGTGGGCTGATGTCAGCGCTTGAACCGGCCTATCGGCGCACCCGCACGCGCGACAACTGGACGAATTTCTCCGTCCTGCGCCATGGCAAGTTCGACGGCTTCCTCATCACGTCGAAGAATTCCGGCACCCACTGGGTAAAGTATATGCTGGCGGTGGCGCTGGCGGACACTTACGGCATTGAACGGCCCAAATACTTCTCCGAAAATGCGGTGCGGCCCTATATCGGCTGGGCCAAGGATGCCCCGACCCATGCCGGGCTTCCCCGCCTCGCCTTCTCCCACACCATTCCCCACCGCCTGGCCGACTGGGGCTGGACACGCAAGCTCGCGGGCTTTCCGCCCTACGTTCTGGCCGTGCGCCATCCCATGGGCATCCTGGCCAGCCACCACGCCAAGTGGGAGTATGACATAAAGGTCGACTGGCTGACCTATCTGAAGGGCGATCCGTCGGGAAAGCATTATCGCTGTGACCTCTACTGGCTCGCGCGTTTCTGGAACCGCTGGGGGCATGTGGCGCAGCGCCATCCCGACAGCTTCCTGACCGTCCACTATGAAGAAACCCAGCGTGACACGCGCGGCGTGCTGGAGGCGATCAATGCGCACTGGGCGCTCGGCCTGACGCCGGAAAGCATCGATGCGGCGCTCAAGGCCGGCACGAAGGAGGCGATGGCGGAAAAGGTCGATCCCGAAGCCGAGCCCAACGTCCTGCAGAACCGCAAGACACCGCTGGCGGAGCTCTTCACCGGCGAGGCAATGGACGTCTACCGCGACATTGTCGGGCGGTATTTCCGGCATGATCTGGGATATGACCTGATGCGCCTGCCCTGACGGTCAGAGCGCGTGGCACCGTCCTTCGCGGCTCGCCGGCGGCGAGGACCTCAGGACGAGTGTGGCTGAAGTGCCGATGTCGCTGAAATGCGCCCCGCGGCGCGACGGCGCCGGGCGAAACGCTGTGCGGCGACCCGCCGCGAACGGCCGCTTGTAATCTCGCACGCAGCCTTGAGCGTGTTTTCCTGTTTGCTCGGGTGCTGTTCTTCGCCTGCGGCTCAGGCACCCTGCGCCTGCGCAGTCGCTTGTGGGGCACGCAGCCTTGAGCGCGTTTCATGTGAGCGAAGCGATACGGAAACAAAGAAAGATGGGGGGGTCTGTTGCCAGGCCGCTTATTGTTCGGAAGGGGGCCAGAACCGTCGCGCCCGGGGTGAGCGCCGTTATTCTTCTCGGGGGCAGGAGAGAGATGGGGGGTTCTGTTGCCAGGCCCCCCCGGGCCCCGCCTGGGGTGCTATGGTCCCCAGGAGTTAGAGCGGTTCACCCGCACAGCTTACGCTGCGAGGAGTTCACCTTCAGCAAAGTTGTCGTTGGCAACTATGTTGAGATGAGCTTCTGACGGAGCTCAGCCGGGCGAAGGCATCG
>CAZXWB010000109.1:0-6004 GCA_964644395.1 uncultured Hyphomonadaceae bacterium
GCCCCGTGGCCTTTGTCGCCGGTCGCGTCTATATCGCTGGCATGACGAGCTACACATCCGATCCGCGCCGCCACACCGCCGAGACCGCCGAGACCATGGCGGACGTGCGCTACGAGATTGACCGTATCGACCGCGTGCTGGTGGAGATACTGGCCGAGCGGCAATCCTTCATGGATGCCGCCGCGCGCATCAAGCCGCAGCGTGGTCAGGTTCGCGACGAGGCCCGGATCGAGGATGTGGTGGCCAAGGTGCTGGCGGAATGCCCGAAGCATGGCCTCGCGCCCGAGATCGCAGAGCCGGTCTGGCGGCTCCTGATCGAGCGCTGCATCGCCTATGAATTCGACGCCTTCGATGCCATGGAGGCCGAACCTGAACTGGCGAACACAGCCGCGCCGCGCAGCTCGAGCGACTGAGCGAGCCGGGCGGCCGCCTCGTCGGCCTCGCCCAGGGCGGTGACCACATCATTGATCGCGACCGCGGCCTGTACGCGGCTCGGAGGTGCCTCCGCACGGCCAAGCGTCTCGGCCGTCGCGCAGTGCCGGGCCAGTTCAGCCGCACCGATGCCGAGGGCCGAGCCCTTCAGTGAGTGTGCCGCGTCGGCCCAGACCCCGCGATCCTCGTCGATGCGGATCAGGCGCCGCCACATCTGGACCTGTTCGCGGAACAGGCCGAGTACCTCGGCGGCGAGGTCGGGATCATTGCCGGTCATGGTGGCGAGGTGGTCGAGATCGATGATATCTGCGCGCATGGGCGGCTCCGGACGGCTGGCGACAGAATGGCCGCAGATGGTTGCCGATTGGCTAAACGGAATTTCAGGAAATAACGCGTCGGCAACATTGCCCGTTTATCGTTTTTCGGATAAGACCAAGGTTGTGAAGGGAGACAACAATGCTTGAGTTCCTGATTTTCCTCCGCGATGCCCTTGTCGCGATCCTGCTCAGCTGGGTGGGCGTCGACGGTGACAAGCAGGACCAGAAGCCTGCGGACAAGCCCGAACCGGCCCAGGCCCAGTTGATCGCACCGGCGCCCAAGCTGCGCTGATCCGGCGCGCGCACTGCGATTGCACTGCACAAGCCGTTTGACGGCCGCAATCTCATCACCTTTCTTTCACCAATCGCAGGCTATCTTGTTGCGTGTGCGATACAAGCTCGCCGCTGCGGGCGATTCACGCTAGGATTGCGCCATGAGTCAGGTGACGCCGAGAGACTTGCAGACCGAACGCTCCATGGACAGAGTCAATGAGGCGCTGGAGGCGGCGCGGTCGGGCAGCGCCTGGCTGCCCTGGACCGGCCTGGCGCTTGCCCTGATCTGGTGGGCTGCCGCGGCGGGGTTTGCGGTCTACCAGTTCGGCGTCGAGGCAGTGCTCGCCGTCAGCCCGCCGCTCCTTCTGATCTCTGTCATGCTGATCCTGATGCCGGGCCTGCTGATGATCGTGGCCGCCACCATGGCAGCCGAGCAGCGCCGGTCTGCCAGGGCCAATGCGGTGGTCCTGCAGGCCGCCGGACAACTCCTCCATCCTGCCCGCGCGGTGGCCGGGGAGGGGGTCATGCTGGCGGATGCCATGAAGACGGTCTCACGCGACATCGAGGCCGAGGTCCGCCGCGCCACCGAAGCGCTCAACACCGCGTCCACGGCGCTGGGTGATGAGCGCATGCGCATCGAATCGGTGTCTTATGCTTGCGCCGACAATGCACGCGACCTGTCGGAACGCCTCACCGAGGAGCGCCGGGCGCTGGAAACGCTGGCCAGGGAACTGCGCGGACAACTGGACGGCCTGAACGAGGCAATCCCGCGCCAGGCCGAGATGATGGTCGACAGCGCACGACGGGCTGCCAGCGAGATCGCCGAGGCCGATCGGGCCCTGGAAACGCGCCTGGAACGCATGACCGTGGCCAATCAGAGCCTGATCGAGTCCCTGGGCGAGATCGATACATTGTCAGCCGATGCCAGCCAGCGCCAGCAGGGCTTCACCCAGCAGGTGAGCCAGCTTGCCGGTGAGCTCAAATCGGCGCGTTCCATCACCGAAGACGCTCTCAAGGCCACGGAAATGGCGACCCAGGGCGCCCATGACGCCGGCGCGTCACTGGAGGCCGCCGTCGCACAGGCGATCGAGAGGGCCCACCGCGCGGCCCTGCAGATTCAGGCTGAAGCGCGCGATGCCATGAAGCAGACCGATGAGGCCCTGGCGAACATGCGCGCCAGCGCCGCGGCGGCACGTTCGGCGGCGGACGAGCCTGTCCAGCCTGCCACCGGCGCGGAGGCCGATTCGGCCCAGCCCGCCCCTGCGCCTGAGCCCGAGGCCGAGGCACCGCCGCCGCCACGCCTGCGCCGTCCGGCCCGAGAGGCGCCGATCGATCCGCCGGGCGCCGACGAGTTGTTCGACGACCCCTTCGAGGGGGCAGCGCCATCGACGGCTGCCCGCGCCGGTGACAACCCGCCCGACAGCGCGCGCGGCTCAGAAGCGGGTGGCCGCGCTGCGAGTAAGGGCGACGAGCCGAATGGCATGCCCATCTTCCACGGGGCCGACACGATGGGATCGGCAGAGGCGGGCCGCGCCGGGAACGGATCGAGCCTGCGTGACATCCTCGCCGATATTGACCGGAGCGAAGGCACGCCCGACCGCCAGCCCCTGGACAGCGGGATTGCGCTCGTCGAACGCCTCAGCGCGTCGGGCATCGCGCTTCCGCGCATTTTCCGCCAGCGCGACACGAAGAAGCTCGCCAACGCCGCGCGGCAGGGTGAGGATGAGTTGCGCCGCATGGTGCAGGACATTGCCGGCGACGAGGTTCACCGCGTGGCGGTGCGCCTGAGCAAGGACGGCAATCTCATGGGGCTCGCCCGCGACTTTGTCGGACAGGACGGGATCGACATTCTCCATGCCCTGGCCGCCAAGGAAAAGAGCGCAGATGCCAGCCAGCCACGCGTCTCGGCTTTCCTGCTTGTGGACGCGGCGCTGAACCAGGGCGAGGGGCGGTTCTGAAAATAGAAGAAGGCGAGACCGCTATCGAGCCTCGCCTCCAGTCGTTAGCGCTTCAGTCGGAGGAATGGTGCTTCTTTGTCCCCCGTTCAGCCTTTACTCGGGGCTGTAGGGCAGCGATGAGTGATGCAGGTTGATCTTCAGCTCGCCATTCTCGTCCAGAACGTAACCGAATGTGTACTCAACCTTAGTTTCGTTGCCGTCCGGTCCGGTGAAGTAGTAATTACCCATGGCCATCGCAGAATCGTCATCCGTGTAGATGGCGTTGTTGTCCCAGCGCACATCGGTCCAGCCTGAAATCGCGAAGCCCTTGTCTTCGCTGCCCTCGGTGCCGATGAAATAGGACAGTGCCTCTGCGAAGGTCTCGCGGAACTGATCCTCAGCTGCCAGGGTGGGCTTGAACATGACGTCCGTCATGCCATAGGCATAGAGATCGCGGATATGCTCGGTCGCGCGCGCCTCAAAGTCGCCACCACCGGCGTGAACCTTGGCAATTGAGACAATGCCCCGGCCCCATTCTTTCTGGGCGGCCACAATATCGGCCTTGGTGATCGTGTAATTTGGGTCGTTGGCGTTGGCTGTCGTGGCACAGGCTGAAAGGCCGAGGAGGCTTACAGCAGCGACGGATTTCAGAAAGATTGATGGCATTCGGCTAACTCCTGTCTTAACCATTGCATCAGCGCTATAAGGTTGACAATGCTCGAAGGTAAATGACAAATTTCAGATATATTGCATTCACAAAAGCGATCAGGGATCAACGCTCGTTTCCGACCGGCCCTTTCGTGAACAACAGGATGATTTCTGACGCGACAGCAGCGGTCCGGTCTTTACTGCAAACGATTACTTTGTAGGCGCGCCTATCCCCCGTGGCGCATGGTTACTTGTCCCGTTACAGCGACGCGTCGATTGGAAATGACCTGACTTTCCAGATTGTCCTGCTCCTGTTGGCTGTTTGCGGCGTTCGCCAACGTCTTCACCAGTGCAAGAACCGAATTGCGGATCGCCGGATCGTCGATGGACTGGAAGTGGCGAACGAGTTCGATGATGCGGCGATAGGAACTGTCACCGGCCACCGACGGGCCCTCTCCGGCGAGTTCATCACCGATCCCGTCGAAGAAGTGCGCCACCGACACATCGAGATGCTTGGAAATCTGGAACAGGCGTCCGGCACTTACGCGATTGGCACCGGTCTCGTATTTCTGCACCTGCTGATAGGAGATGTTCAGCGCCTCGGCGAGCTGCTCCTGGGTGTAGCCGAGCAGGATCCGGCGCTGGCGGATGCGTTCGCCGACATGCTGGTCGATATCGGTCGCCTGGACCGGCAGGGCCTTGCTGGGATCTTCCGTCATGGAGTGTCACTCGTGATTGAGCCCACAGAGGGATATCCATAGGTTATCCGTAAGTAGGGCGAATTGCCGGTAAGGCAAAATGCGCGGTGCATCACCTGCGGGCAGCGATTGTCCCGGGCGGTAATGGCCTGCTATAGCCTGCCTGAGACAGCCACCACACCCGCCACCGCGCGCGGCGACAGCAGGATCGAACATGGACACCAAGCAAACGAACAACGCCTTGTCCCTGGCCGTGGCCACGGCGCTTGCCGGCTGTGCCAGCGATGGTCGCTCACAGGACCTTGCCTATGTGGAGCGCCCGGTGGAACAGCTCTACCTGACCGGCACCGAGTCCTTCGAGAAGCGTCGCTTCGACGAGGCGGTGCAGTTCTTCAACGAGGTCGAGCGCCAGCACCCCTATTCGGAATGGGCCTCGCGCGCGCAGATCATGACCGCCTATGCCCATTACCAGTCGCGCAATTTCGAGGAGGCGATTGCGGCAGCCGACCGGTATCTCAGCCTTCATCCGGGCAGCGATTCGGCGGGCTATGCCTATTATCTGAAGGCGGTGTCCTATTTCGAACAAATCATGGATGTAGGCCGCGACCAGGGCATCACCGAGAATGCCAAGGCGGCCCTGCTGGATGTCACCCGGCGCTTCCCCGACAGCGATTATGCCAAGGATGCGCGTATCAAGCTCGATATGGTCAATGACCAGCTGGCGGGCAAGGAAATGACCGTCGGGCGCTGGTATCTGCGCAATGACCAGCACCTGGCCGCGATCAACCGGTTCCGCACCGTGGTGACCGATTATGGCACGACGACCCATGCCGAGGAGGCGCTCTATCGCATGGTTGAGGCCTATCTCTCCATCGGCCTGCTGGACGAGGCTCAGAAGGCCGCGGCCGTGCTCGGCTACAACCACCCGGCCTCGGACTGGTATGCCACAGCCTACTACCTTGTGACGGGCGAGGGTGGGAAGCTGGACGTGGCACCGACGGGTGAGCGCAAGAAGTTCCTCGGCATCTTCTGATCCGCCTTCGTCATTCATGACAGAACGGAATAGACCTTAGCGGGAACGCGTTACTGGCGCGCGGCGTTGGTGAACCGATATGGCTGGCACAATGTTGGCCACCGATACGGAGTACACCCCATGCTGCGCAGCGCAATCCTTGCCGCCCTCCTGGCGGCCACCTCGCCCCTTGCCGTCGCAGGCACCGAGAGCGCGAAACAATTCGTCGCCGATGCGACCCGGGCCGTTGCCGCCGATGCGGGAACCGACCTCGCCCAGTCCGTGCTGGAGCGGGTCGATACCGCCCGCGTGGCGCGCTTCACCCTCGGCCGCCATGTCCGTGACTTCAATGACGAGGAACTCGCTCGCTTCGAGGCGGCATTTGCTGGCTTTCTCGAAAGCCAGTTGCGCGACAGTGCACAGATGCTGTCGGGCGCGGAGGTCGAGATCATCAGCTCCACGGAACGCCGCGAGGGTGACGCCATCGTGACGTCGCGCGTCAAAATGCCGGGAGAGGGGCCGCAGACGGTCCGCTGGCGGGCGCTCAACCGTGACGGCCAGTGGCGCATTATTGATGTCGAGGTCGCCGGCCTGTGGCTGGCGGTGGAGCAGCGCGCCCAGTTCAACACCATCCTTGAGCGCCGCGGCGCGACCATCGAGGATGCCATCGCGTCACTGAGGGGTTAG
>CAZXWB010000110.1:0-5985 GCA_964644395.1 uncultured Hyphomonadaceae bacterium
AGGGCGCCATCTCGCGGGCGGGAATCGAGGCGGGTGAGGTCGAGGACGTGATCCTGGGAGCCGGCCAGCCAGAGGGCGCGACGGGTCACAATGTGGCGCGCAACGCGGCGATCTATGCCGGCTGTCCGGTGACCACGTCGGGCATGACGCTCAACCGCTTCTGCTCCTCAGGGCTGAACGCCATCGCCCACGCCGCGCACACGGTGATCCATGAAGGCGCGCCCGTGGCCATTGGCGGCGGTGTGGAATCCATCTCGCTGGTCTCGCGCTCGGGCCACATGAACATGCACCATTTCACTGAAGACACGCTGATGCAGGACATGCCAGCGCTCTGGATGACCATGATCGAGACCGCCGAGATCGTCGCCGAACGCTATGGCGTCTCCCGGGAGGCACAGGACGAATACGCCCTGCAGTCCCAGCAGCGCTACGGCGCAGCCCAGGCCGATGGCCGCGCAGCCGAAGAGATCGTTCCGGTGACCACCACGATGAAGAAGGTCGACCGCGAAACCAAGGAAGAGAGCCTGGTCGAGGTCACGGTGGACCGCGACGAGTGCAACCGGCCCCAGACCACGCTGGAGAGCCTTCAGGGGCTCGCGCCGGTCTTTTCCGGCGGACAGCAGGTCAAGGAAGGCAAGTACATCACCGCCGGCAACGCCTCGCAGCTGTCCGATGGCGCCGCCGCCGTCGTGGTCATGGAAGCGAAGGAAGCCGAGCGACGCGGTCTTGAGCCGCTGGGGCGCTTTGTCGGCTTCAACGTCGCCGGCGTGCATCCCGACGAGATGGGCATCGGCCCGGTGAAGGCCGTGCCGCGCCTGCTCGAGCGCCACGGCCTCAAGGTGGATGATATCGACCTCTGGGAGCTGAACGAGGCGTTCGCCAGCCAGTGCCTTTACTGCCGTGACGCGCTCGGCATCGACAATGAGGTCTACAATGTGATGGGCGGCTCCATCGCCATCGGCCACCCCTTCGGCATGACAGGTGCGCGCTGCACCGGTGCGCTCCTGCGCGAGGGCAAGCGGCGCGGGGCCAAGCGCGGCGTCGTCACCATGTGCGTCGGCGGTGGCATGGGCGCGGCGGGCCTGTTCGAAATCTTCAGCTGAGCGAGGCGACCCGACCGATACACTTGGCGCAGCCAGCGGCGGGGGCCATATTCCGGCTGTAACCGGAGATCTGACCATGTCACGACCGTCACTGACCGCCGCCAGCCTGCTCGCCCTGTTCCTCGCTGCAGCCTGCGGGGGAAGCGGGACCGATACGCCCGAATCCGGCGGCGGTGAGGCTGCGAAAGTGGCCGATCGTCCATCGGAGACGGCCACTTTAAAGACAGAACGAAGCGTTTGGATTCGTCCCGAAGACCAGCCGGACACGCTGTTCACCGCCGACGGCGATATTGTCCGCGACGGTGATGACCGGCCGCTCGGCTACCGTCTGCTGGGCGAACCCCTGCCGCTGGTCGAGGGAGCATTCCTTGACGGCCAGCCGTTCTCGGCCGCTGATCTCGGCGGCCAGTGGACGCTGGTCGATGTCTGGGGCATCTGGTGTTCCGACTGCATGGCCGATGCGCCCTATGCCGCAGCCTTGGCCCGGGCCATCGATCAGGATCCCGACCTTGCCTTCCTCTCCATCCACACGCCGCCGAGCGCGGAACGCGCCAGCGAGGCCTATGGCAAGTTCGGCTCGGTGGAGAAATATTTCGAAAACAAGGGCTACAGCTATCCCACCGTGGTGGACCGTGATGCCTCCATCCGTGAAGCGCTGCGGATCGACTGGACACCGACCTATTTCCTGGTGGCACCCGACCTCACCGTCGAAGCCTTCACCACCGACCTCTCGGTTGCCGGCGACCAGCCCGTGAAGGACCTGCTCGCAGAAATTGCGGAAATTCGTTCACAGCGCTGAACCGCCGGATACCTCAGTTTACTGCCCTGTTTCGGCCTGATTTCTTAATAAAACGAAGCGTTCTGTTAACTGTATAAACATCGGCAGGGTTGAGGTTTTGGCTTTGAGTTTTCAGGCCGGTTGCGTTAAGACCCCGAATACCGATTAAACACACAGTAAACGCAGGCAGGCAGATGCTCCACCCTTCGACCAAGCACCTTATCGACCGCATTGGCGAGATGACGGCCAACGGCAAGCTAGAATGGTCGGCCCAAGAAGACGGCACGTATCGTTTTGAGACGAAGGGCTATGGTGTCTTGCTCTCGAGCACACCGGCGACGATCACAATCCTGACGCCGGAGGGCAAGGTCGTCGAGCAGGCCGATAGTGCGGTGCTCGCGGCGACCCCGCACGAGACCGATGCGAATTACGAGATCTTCGTGTCCAATCTCGCGGGCCGGGTGAGCGCAAAGATCGAAGAGCGCCAGAAGCGCGATGAAGCCGACACCGCCATCAAGACGATCCTGACCGGGCTCGACCTCGACGGCGACGGCGTTCCTGATGTTTATGTTCCGGCTGACGAGGCCCACGCGGTATCTGCCGCCGATGCGGTCACGCAGGCCGCTGCCAGCGACGAGGCCGCCATGGAAGATGCCGGCGAAGAGACGCGTTTCTCGGGCGCCGATGACGTCGAACTGGCCGACACCGGCAGCACCGAACCGGTGGCCGACAGCCCGGCCGAGACATCTGAAGAGGCCAGACCGTCCGAACAGGATGTGTCCGCCGCGGCCATGGCTGCGGGCGGCGGTGCTCTTGCCGCCGGCGCCGCCGCGTTCGGACTGGCCGGCGCAGCACGCGGCGAGGACGGCGCGACCGAACAGGCGAGCCAGGCCGAGGACACGTCGGTATCGGCGACAGGGCAGAGTGACCTGGCAGACCCAGCCGGCGTGACCGGACTGGCCGATGCCGCCGGAGAAACTCCCGAAGCACCCGCCCTCGGCGACGCGCCCGCCCCCGCTGACGGTTTCGGTGCCTTTTCGGGCGCGCCGGCACCTGCCGCGGAGGCCCCAGCCGAAACACCGGCGGAGACCGCCCAGACCCCTCCCCAGTCCATCGCTTTCGGTGGCGGCCTGTCTGGCACGCTCGAGCCCGAAACACCTGCCGAGACCGCCGGGACGACAGTGGAGACCGGCGAAACCCCGCCGGAAGGCGATGCCGATCCGGCCCCGGCGGCCTCCGGCTTCGGTTTCGGCAGCTTCGGCCAGGCTGCGTCCGACGTGACCGAATCGGCCAGCGACACGGTGGGTGAGGCAGCCTCAGGCGTCACCGATGCGGTCTCGGACATGACAGGCGACGCCGCAGGAGCCGCTCAGAACCTGGCCTCGGGCGCCGGCGAAGTTGCCGGCGACGCCGTTGAGGCCACCGTGGATACGGCACGTGACGCGACGCAGAACCTGACGGAGGCCGCCACCGATCTCGGCGGCGCAGCCCAGGACGGGCTGTCGGCTGCCGGCAGCGGGATCGGTTCCGGCCTCGACAACCTGCAGGAAGCCGCAGGAAGCGCGGCCGACCAGGCCGGCGAGGCGGCCCATTCCTTCACCGATGCCGCCCAGTCCACCCTGTCCGACGCCACGGGCCTGTCGGCTCCGTCGGCACCCGACACGGAGGCGCCTGCCACGGAAACTGCCGCAGGAAGCGATGTAGCCAGTTCTGAAACCGGCGAAAGCAGTGGGTTTTCCTCGGTTTTCGGTGGTATGGGCGCCGCAACACAGTCGACTGCCGGTTCTGTCAGTGATTCGGCCGAGGGCGTGGCCGATGCTGTTACCGGCAATTCCGACGCTTCCGAAACAGAGGCGAGCGGCGATGCCAATGACGGCGAGGAGGACGACGTCAAGCCAGACAACAAGCCGGGTGGTCGCTTCAATCCCTGGATGTAGGCGCCGGCAAAAAGCACCCATCTTGAGACAACCCGTCGGGCTCGCGCCCGGCGGGTTTTTTGCGCGCGCGAAGAAAATCTGCGGACCGGCGATTCGCGCGATGCGCGAAACCGTTGCCAGACTGTCACGGCCGTCCGACCAATCGGGGCGATCACGGTCTTTTGTGCACTGCGGCACTTGTCAGTGTGCGGCGCAAGTCACAAAACCTTCATCAAGGCGCTAGCCGGTCCTTCCATCGCTCTTCCCGGCCGGCGGCACTGCCGCTTGCGCGCCAAAACCGGAAAGGCTCCCCCGCCATGTCTTCTCTCTCCAGCCTCCTGCGCCTCACCGGCACGAGCGCCCTCGCCCTCACCCTCGGCACCGCGCCGGTCCTTGCCCAGGATCCATCCGACAGCGAGGTGCGCACGCTGTCCGCCGTGACAGTGACGGCAACCAAGCGCACCGAAGACCTCCAGGATGTGCCGGTGTCGGTCACAGCGCTCGACGAGGACGCCCTGAACCTCATCGCGGCGGGCGGCGACGACCTGCAGTTCCTCTCGGCGCGGGTGCCGAGTGTCATTGTGGAGAGTTCCTTCGGACGCATCTTCCCGCGCTTCTACATTCGCGGCCTCGGCAACACCGATTTCGACCTCAACGCCTCCCAGCCGGTCTCGCTGATCTATGACGAGGTGGTCTATGAGAACCCGCTGCTGAAGGGATTTCCGGTCTTTGACGTGGAACAGGTCGAGGTGCTGCGCGGGCCCCAGGGCACGCTGTTTGGCCGCAACACGCCGGCGGGCATCGTGAAGTTTGACAGCGTGAAGCCGACGGATGAGGTCGATGCCTATGGCCGCATCGCCTATTCCGATCCGGAACAGGTCCAGCTTGAAGGTGCGGTCGGCGGACCGATCATGGACGGGCTGTCCTATCGCCTGTCGGCGCTTTATCAGGACCGCGAGGACTGGGTCGACAATGCCTTTACCGGCCAGGACAACGCCCTTGGCGGCTATGAGGACTTTGCCTGGCGCGCCCAGCTCCTGTTCGAACCGGGCGACACGCCCTTCAGCGCCCTGTTCAACGTGCACGGCCGCGACCTCGAAGGCGGCCAGCAGATCTTCCGCGCCAATGGCGTCGTCCAGGGCACCAATGACCTCGTGCCGGACTTCGAACGCGACGTGATCTTCGCCGACGCCCAGCCCGACAGCGTGTTGAACCTGGAGACCCTCGGTGTCACCACGCGCATGCAGTATGATTTCCAGGGGGGCGTATCGCTGACCTATATCTTTGGTTGGGAAACCGTGGAGGCCTTCTCCCGCGGCGATGTTGATGGCGGCGCCGGCGCGGTGTTCCTGCCCACCGGATCGGTGCCGGGCGTCATTCCGTTCGCCGCCGAGACCGCCGACGGCATTGATGACCTTGACCAGTTCACCCATGAAATCCGCCTGTCCAATACCGGGGATGCCCGCTTCAACTGGACCCTCGGCGCCTATGTCTTCGACGAGGACGTCACGATCTCGGCCTTCAATTATGACACGCTGGCCGGCGGTGTTCAGAACGGGTTTGCCCAGCAGACCCAGGACACCGAGGCCTATGCGCTCTTCGCCTCGGTGAATTACGATGTCACCGAGCGGCTCGAGATCGGCGCGGGGTTGCGTTATTCTGATGATTCCAAGGAGTTCGTCGCTGCCCGCACAGAGCCCATCCTGCCGCCGGCGGGTCCGGGCACCCTGCTGCCGGAACAGACGGTCTCGGTCGGCGACGAGGATGTCAGCTGGGACGTTTCGGCAAACTATGCCGTCACCGACACGACCAATGCCTATGCCCGCATCGCCAAGGGCTTCCGCGCGCCCTCCATCCAGGGCCGCCTGCTCTTCGGTGACGTGATCACGACCGCCGATTCCGAGACGCTCATTTCCTATGAAGCCGGCGTGAAATCGGAGCTTTTCAGCAATCGCGTGCGCACGAACCTGGGTATCTTCTACTACGAGGTCGAGGACCAGCAGCTCACCGCCATTGGCGGGGCGGGCAATTTCAACCAGCTGCTCAACGCCGATGAAGGCGAGGCCTATGGCTTCGAGGCCGAGATGGACGCGATCCTCACCGATTTCCTCACGGTCTCGGCGGGTGTGTCCTACAATTCCACCGAGATCCAGGACGCCGACCTCACCACCGCGCCCTGCGCGGCGCC
>CAZXWB010000111.1:0-5907 GCA_964644395.1 uncultured Hyphomonadaceae bacterium
TGCGCGCAATTTGGCGGCGTTCTCATCCGCGGTGTGCAGAACAAGCCCTCGCCGGACTGGATGCAGGACCGGCTGCGCGCCGTGGGCATCAATCCGAAGAACATGCTGGTGGACGTCACCAATTTCATCTCGCTCGACCGCGCGCGGCCGCTGCACGCCTATGATGCCGCGAAGCTGAGAGGCCGCATCTTCGCCCGCGATGCCCGCGACGGCGAAACGCTGGAGGCGCTGGACGACAAGACCTACACGCTGAAACCCGGCATGTGCGTGATCTGCGACGACAGTGGCGTGATCGGCCTCGGCGGCGTGATGGGCGGCACGTCGACGGCGGTGAGCGAAGACACCACCGATGTCTTCATCGAAAGCGCCTGGTTCGACCCCATGGTCACCGCGCGCACGGGCCGCGACACCGGCATCATCTCCGATGCACGCTACCGGTTCGAGCGCGGCGTGGACATCCACAGCGTCGAGGACGGGCTGGCCGTGGCGGTGGAACTGATCACGCGCCACTGCGGCGGCGAGGCGACGAAACCGCTTGTTATCGGCGAACCGGCGGCCAAGGAGGAGAAGGTCCGTTTCAACCCTTCCGATGTGGAGCGCCTGACGGGCCTGAAGGTGCGCCCGGCCAGCATGCGCCGCATGCTCAAGGATCTGGGCTTCACCGTGGAGGAAGGCGGCGCGGAGGCCTGGTATGTCACGGTGCCGGGCTGGCGTTTCGACGTGGAGGGCTCGGCCGATTTCGTCGAGGAGGTCGCCCGACTCACCGGCTTCGACAGTCTGCCGATGGAGCCGCTGCCGCCCCTCGGCGACACGCCGCAGCAGATCACGACCCCGATCGAGGAACGCATGCGCACCTGCCGGCGCGTGATGGCGGCGCGCGGTTATGACGAGGCGGTGACCTGGAGCTTCATGCGCCGGGACTGGGCGGGCCTGTTCGGCGGCGGCGAGGATGCCCTCATCGTGGCCAATCCCGTCGCCTCGGACCTGGACTGCATGCGCCCGAGCCTGCTCGCCAATCTCGCCCTTGCGGCCCAGCGCAATGTCGACCATGGCGCGCGCACGGTCCGCCTGTTCGAGGCCGGACCGCTCTATCGCGGCGACGGGCCGAAGGACCAGCGCCGGGCCGTGGCCGGCCTCATCCGCCCGGGCGACGAACGTCACTGGTCGGGCGGTTCACGGCCCGACGTCTACACCGTCAAGGCCGATATCTTCGCCGTGCTCGCCGCCATGGACCAGCCGCCGGAGCGTTTCCAGATTGCAGACCCGAGCCAGCCCCACTGGCACCCCGGCCAGTCGGCGAGTCTGAAACTCGGGCCGAAGACCACGGTGGCCCATTTCGGCGCCCTGCACCCGCGGGTGCTGAAGGCACTCGACGTGGAGGGGCCGGTCTACGCCTTCGAGATGAACCTCCAGGCGCTGCCGCAGATGAAGGCGAAGGCAACGAAGACCAAGCCGGTACTGGACCTGCCGGACCGTTCACCGATCCGGCGCGATTTCGCCTTCCTGCTCGATGAATCCGTCCCCGCCGGAGACCTGGTGCGCGCCGCCTCGGGCGCCGACAAGACGCTGATCGAGGCGGTCACCGTGTTCGACATCTACCAGGGCAAGGGGGTCGCCGAAGGCAAGAAGTCACTCGCCTTCGAAGTGGTCATCCAGCCGCGTGGCGAGACGCTGAAGGATGCCGACATCGACGCCCTGGCCGACAAGGTGGTCAAGGCCGTCGAGAAGGCCACCGGCGGGACGCTGCGCGGATGAGCGCGGAGCGGGGCAGGCGCGGCGTGCGGGGCTGGCTCTACCACGAGCTTGAGCCCGATGCCCGCGACAGCGGCCTGTCCTTCATGAACGGCGCGCTTGTCATCCTTGTGCTGGCAAGCTTCGTGGCCCTGGCGATCGAGACCGAACCCACCCTGCCGGACGACTGGCGGGTCTGGCTGACGCGGTTCAACTGGGCGATCCTCGCCATCTTCGCGGTGGAATACGTCATCCGGCTGTGGATCGCCGGCGAGGATCCGCGTTATCGCGGCCTGGCCGGACGGTTGCGATACATCTTCACGCCCTATGCGCTGGCCGACCTTGTCGCCTTCCTGCCGGAACTGCTCTGGCTGCTCTTCATGCCCCTCGAAGGCAATGAGCAGTCCATCATGCTCCTGCGCGTTCTGCGCCTCGCGCGCCTGCTGAAGATCGCCCGCTTCGTTCCAGCCTTCGGTATTCTTGGCGCGGCCATGAAGCGTGCCGGCAGCCAGCTCCTCACCTCGCTCGCACTGGCCCTGGCGCTGGTCTACATCTCCGCCCTGGCGCTCTATTTCATCGAGGGCAATATCGAGGGACAGGAAGCCGCCTTCGGCTCGATCCCGCGGGCGATCTGGTGGGCCGTGGCCACGCTGACGACGGTGGGCTATGGCGATGTCTTCCCTGTCACACCGCTCGGCAAGCTCGCCGCCGGCATCATCGCCATTGCGGGCATCGGCGTCGTCGCCCTGCCGGCCGGCGTGTTTGCGTCTTCCTTCTCCGACGAACTCCGCGAGCGCTCAGAGGCGAAGGCCAGGCGACGCTCCGGCGAGGAGTGCGACTGACCGGCCTCGCGCGAAACGCGATTCAGCTTGATTTTGCTGGCCTTCGACAGTCCATTGCGTAGTTGCAATGGACTGTGCAGGAGGGGAGCGCGTCATGTCAGGTTTCATTTCACTGGAAACATCGGAAATCAGCGTGTCGGAAAGCGACGGCGTCGTCCGGATCGTGATCGTGCGCGAGGGCGATGACAGCCAGGATGTGGTGGTCAATTTCGAGACCGTGCCGGGCAGCGCGGGCGCATCGGACTTCACCGGCATCACCGGCACCGTGACCATTCCTGCAGGCGAGGATCGCGCGGTGATCGAGATCCCGCTGAACGATGACAGCCTGTCGGAGGCGACCGAGGACTTTTCCATTTCGCTCAGCAATGTCTCCTCCGGCGCGCTGCAGTTCCCGCGCACCGCGACGGTGAGCATCCTCGACGACGAGAACCCGGTTACCGATCCGCCCCAGCCGCCGCTGGAGAGCGACTTCGACGTGTCCACCGAGGCGGTCTTCACCGGCCTCGACCGGCCCATCGCCTTCGAATTCTCCCCCGCCGACGGCTCCCTGATGTACGTCGCGGAAAAGAATGGCCGCATTACCCTGCGCGACATCGACACTGGGGAGACCCTCTCCACGGTGCTGGACCTCAGGCCCGAGGTGAATGATCGGCAGGATCGCGGCCTGCTCGACATCGCGATCCATCCCGATTTCCAGAACAATCCCTTTCTCTACACCTTCTACACCGTTGATCCGCCGGAGGCCGCCGGGCTGTCGGGCAATGCCGGCCGGGACGGCGGCGGCAACCGCTTTTCCTGGCTGGTGCGCTGGGAGCTTGACCCGGCGACGGGATACAGCTCGGTTGTCGATGGCTCCAAGACCATCCTGCTGGGCGGAGCCGGTCAGACTTATGCCGATGTGGCCGGCGGCGGCGCGGTGGACAGCACCAACACCAATGATATCCGCTCCTCCGAGCGCGACCCCGACACCGGCGAGATCATCCAGGACTATCTGAAGGTGGATTCCCGCTCCCATGCCGGCGGCGCCATCGAGTTCGGCCCCGACGGCGCGCTCTACGTCTCCACCGGAGACGGCACGAGCTTCGGTCGCGTCGATCCACGCACGGTGGACGTGCAGGACATCAACTCGCTGTCTGGCAAGATCCTGCGCATCGACCCGATCACCGGCGAGGGCCTTGCCGACAATCCCTTCTTCACCGGCGATGCGGGCGAGAATGCCTCCAAGGTCTACCAGCTCGGCCTGCGCAACCCCTTCTCCATGAGCTTCGATGCCGCCGGCCAGCTCATCATCACAGATACCGGCTGGAACAACTGGGAAGAGATCAATGTCGGCGGGCCCGGCGCGAATTTCGGCTGGCCCTTCTATGAGGGCGGCGATCTGGGCCAGAACCTGCCCACCAGCGGCTATCGCAACCTGCCCGAAGCGGCCGCCTTCTATGCCGCCGTGGATGCCGGCGAGATCGAGATCACAGCAGCCTTCCGCGGCTTCTCCCATCGCTCCAACGATCCGGGTTTCCAGGTCCAGGCCATCACCGGGGCCGATGACGTGATCCGGTCCGATCTCTATCCGCTGGAGCTCCAGAACCACTACATCTTCACCGATGTGAGCCAGTCGGAAGTGTATGCGGTGAACGTGAATGACCGCCGCGACGTGAAATTCCTGTACCAGTCGGCCGGTGGCACCGCGCCGGTGCACTACAAGCAGGGCCCCGACGGCCGGATCTACTATGCCGACCTTGCCACCGGGGAGATCGGCACGCTCTCCATCACCGGCGGCACCTCGATCACCCGCATTGACGGCATGCCCGGCGATGATTTCCTGCTCGGCACCGCCGGCGACGACCTGATGCTCGGCAATGGCGGACGTGATGTGTTTGCCGTCTCGCTCGGCGATGACACCATCATCGGCGATGCCGAGAGCTACGATCAGGTCGACTATGATGGCGGGCGCAATGATTACATCTTCACCGAGAACCCCGACGGTAGGATCACGGTGGAGGGCGCCCCGACCGGCACCGACACGCTGACCTCCATCGAGGGCGTCTGGTTCCGCGGCGCGGCGGAATGGGTGGCGATCTCCACCCTTGTGGCCGAGGACCGCGACGGCCCCATCCTCGGCACCGGCGGCAGCGACCGGCTGAGCGGCACGCCGGGCGATGATGTGATGCTCGGCCTCGGCGGCGTGGACGTGTTCGTCTACTCCGCCGGCGATGACGCGATCTTCGGCTTCGATGACAACGGCAGCGACGACGGGGCCTACGATCAGGTCGATTATGCCGGCACGCGCGACGACTATGTCTTCACCGAGAATCCCGACGGCAGCATCATCGTCACCGGCGCGCTGACGGGCACCGACACGCTGACCGGGGTCGAGGGCGTCTGGTTCTTCGGCGGGGCGGAATGGGTCTCCATCGACACGCTTGTCGCAGAGGACCGTACGGGCCCGATCACCGGCACTGCCGGGCGCGACACGCTGCGCGGGACCGACGGCGCCGACACCATGATCGGGCTCGGCGATTTCGACAAGTTCCTCGGTTCGCCGGGCGATGACCTGATCTATGGCTTCGACGCCGCGGGCGGTGATGACGGCGCCTATGACCAGGTCGACTATCCCGGCAGTCCCGCCGACTACACCTTCACCCGCAATCCCGATGGCAGCGTCACCGTGGCCGGCGCGCTCACCGGCAACGACACGCTGACCTCGATCGAGGGCATCTGGTTCGATGGCAGCCGGGAATGGCGCTCCATGGACAGCCTCTTGGCCGACAATGGGGCGCAGGCCAGCGCCGCGGTTGGGGGATCCGGCCTGCTCGCGGGCCTGGCCAGGGGCGCGGCGACGTCCTGGAACTGGGCCGGAGACAAGCTCTCCTCGCTGCTCGCGGGCGACCGGGAGGCGCCCTCTGCGCCACAGGAGCCGGACGGACCGGGCGGGCTGCTCGCGCGCCTGTCGGCGGAGGACCGCTTCGATTTCTCCACACCGGAGCCTGCAGCACCAGCCGATGCGCCCGAGGCGTCCGGTTCCGGCCTGTTCGCCATGATCGCCGGTGTTGCCGGCGCGATCTGGACCAAGCTGACAGCGCCGTTCCGCGCGCCGGAGGCCGAAATCGCACCGGAAGCGGGTGATTGGGGCGGAATTCGCTTCGACAGCTTCGACTTCGCCGCCCTGGACGATGCGGCACCGGCGATCTGGGAGGACACCGGCCTGCTCGTACCGGTGGACGCGGCCGCAGAGCCCGAACCGACCACCGACATCGCACGCGTGACCCTGGACGACCCCCTGCCTCCGGCCCCGGACTGGAGCGATGAGATGCGCGAGGACTGGATGGGGTGAGGG
>CAZXWB010000112.1:0-5875 GCA_964644395.1 uncultured Hyphomonadaceae bacterium
GCCATGGATGTGGTCGATACACTGCGTCACCGCGAACGCATCCTTGCGCGCGAACTGGACGCCGCGGGCCGCGAGGCCGAACTGATCGACCGGCTGCGCGAGATCTATGCCGCCCAGGGCATCGAGGTGCCCGATGATGTCCTGCGCGACGGGGTCAGGGCTCTGGAGGAGCAACGTTTCACCTACACGCCGCCCGAGGGCGGGGTGCAGACCTTCCTCGCGAGAATCTATGTCAGCCGCGATCGCTGGTGGAAGCCTGTCGCCGCCGGTCTCGCCGCACTGGTCGCCGTCGCAGCGGTCTGGGAGTTCGGCGTGTCGCGCCCCCGTGAGGCACGGGCGGCGGCGGAACGTGTGGAACTGCAGGAGACTCTGCCCACGCAGGCCAATCGCCTGTTTGCCCGGATTGAGGGCATTGCGCAGGAAGATGCAGCGATGGCGCTCGCGCGCACCCATCTGACCGATGCGCTTACCGCCAGCGCCGATGGCGATGCAGGACGTGCGCGCGCGGCAGTGTCAGCGCTGGAAACCCTCGAAGGAGATCTTGAGCGCACCTATGAGGTGCGCGTGGTCTATGGTCCGGATGAGCCCTTTTCGGGCATCTACCGCATCAATGACGACAGCCCGCTGGGCGCGCGCAACTATTACCTGATTGTCGAAGCCATCGATCCGGCCGGACGGCCCGTTGCGGTCACCGTGGAGAGCCAGGAAGACCGACGTACCGACCGGGTCAGCCGCTGGGGACAGGCGGTCCCGAAAGCCGTCTTCGACCGCGTCGCCGATGACAAGCGCGATGACCAGATCATCCAGGATGCTGTCATCGGCACCAAGCCCACCGGGCGGCTGACGCCCGAATGGCGCGTTGCCGTCGAACCGGGACGGATCCTCGAATGGTGAGTGGCATCCGGTCAGAGCTTTCGGGACGCGAGGCGCTGTCTGTCATTGACCGCGCCGCGCAGGAGGCGCGCCGGGCACTCGCCGTGGCCACGAAGGCGGTCGACGATCTCGAAACGGAACGTGCCCGCCTGGCTGAAGCGCGGGTGAAGGACATTCGGGAACTGGCGCGCCTGCGCATAGACATGCTGAAGGCGGGCGAGGCCGGTCCCGACCTGGACGCCGCCGAGAAGCGCGCCAGAGAATTGCTTGAAGCCCAGGAGCGCCATGTTGCCGATGCCGCAGCCCGCATCGCAGCGATCGATGACGAAATCGAAGCCCTCGAGGGCGATCGCGAGGCGGCGGGTGCCGCGCGCGAGGCTGCCATCGATGCGCATGCCGACAAGATCGCCGAGGTCGAGGCGAGCCTCGCAAGCGACGCGTCCTATCAGGCCCTGGTCACCCGTGTCGAGGAAGCCTCCGCCATCGCCGCGCGGGCGGAACAGAAACTCGAACTCGCCGAGGCCGACCGGACAGAGAAGGGCGCGCCGTTTGAGGCCGATCCGCTGTTTTCCTACCTCTGGAAGCGCGGCTACCGGACCCCGTCCTACAAGGCGGGCAGCCTGTTTCGCTTCCTTGATGGCTGGGTGGCGAGGCTCTGCAAGTATGACCGTCACCACGCCAATTACCGCCGCCTGACCGAATTGCCGGTGCGCCTGGCCGAGCATCTGGAGCGGGTGGAAGCGGTGGAGGCCGAGGCGCTGGAGCGTCTCGAGGCGGCTGAACAGGAAGCCCTGGAAGCGGCCGGGATCGAGGGTTTCGTCAGGGCCATCGAGGTGGCCACCGCCCGGATTGGCGCCATCGATGCCGCCCTCGAGGCCGCCGAAGCCCGCCATCTGGAGGCAGCACGTGCCCATGAAGCCGCGCGCGCCGAGCGCACCGGACCGATCATCGAGGCGCGGGAACTGCTCGAGGTCGAGCTCAACCGTGCGAGTTTTCCGGACCTCCGCGTGCTCGCCTCCGAAACCGTCGACCTCGACGATGACCGCGTCGTCGACCGGCTGGTGAAGCTTCGCTCCGAGGAACTCGCCCTGGAAGTATCCGGCGAAGACATTCTGGAGCTTCCGAGGGCGCGGCGCTTTGAGCTGGAGCGTCTTGAGGGGTTCCGGGCGCGCTACAAGTCCGAACGCCTCGACTCCTCAGCGCTCATCGTGTCCGGCGCGGTGCTGTCGAACGTGCTCGATAAACTGATATCAGGGACCAGCCGGAGCGATGACGCCATCCGTACGTTGAAGCGATCGGTGCGGCGCCGCAAGCCGCTCCGGCGCGGCGGTTTCGGCAGGGCGCGCGGCGGCAGCATGAGGGGCTTCGGCGACGTTCTCGGCGAGGTTTTGATCGAGGTCGCCAAGCAGGCCGGCCGCTCGAAGGGCATCGATTTCGGTGGTGGCCCGTGGGGCGGTCGCTCGCCCGGCCGGCGCACCAGCCTGCCCCGTCCGAGACGGATGCCGCGCGGCGGTTCCCGTAAGGGCGGCGGTTTCCGCACCGGCGGCGGCTTCTGAACCGGTTTGCCAATTGGTGCGGCGCACGCTAACGCAGCGCCAGACATGCTCACCGCCAGAGGAAACTGACCACCATGAGTGAAATCATCGACGTATTCGGCCGGGAGATACTCGACTCGCGTGGCAACCCGACCGTCGAGGTCGAGGTGACACTTGAAGACGGCAGTGTCGGACGTGCGGGTGTGCCCTCGGGCGCCTCCACCGGCGCCTATGAAGCCCACGAACTGCGCGATGGCGGCGACCGCTATGGCGGCAAGGGCGTCATGCAGGCGGTGCAGGCGGTGACCGGGGAGATCAATGAACTCCTCAACGGCTTGGACGCCACCGAGCAGCGCCTCATCGACCAGCTGATGGTCGAGGCCGATGGAACCGAGAACAAGTCCCGCCTCGGCGCCAATGCCATTCTCGGCGTCTCCATGGCGACCGCGAAGGCCGCCGCCGAGAGCCTTGGCTTGCCACTCTACCGCTATATCGGCGGCGTCAATGCCCGTTTCTTGCCCACGCCAATGATGAACATCATCAATGGCGGCGCCCATGCCGACAATCCCATCGATATCCAGGAATTCATGGTCATGCCGCTGTCGGCGCACACCATGGCCGACGCGGTGCGCACCGGTGCTGAAATCTTCCATGCCCTGAAGAAGCAGCTCAAGGATGCCGGTCACAACACGAATGTCGGTGACGAAGGCGGCTTTGCCCCGGGCCTGTCATCCACTGACGAGGCGATCGCCTTCATCATGCGCGCCATCGAGACCGCCGGTTACACACCGGGCGAAGAGGTGGCCCTGGCCCTTGATGCGGCCTCGACGGAGTTCTTCAAGAACGGCAAGTACGAACTCGAAGGCGAGGGCAAGTCGCTGGGCGCCGAGGAGTTGGCCCGCTATCTCGAAGACCTCGTCTCCCGCTATCCCATCGTCTCCATCGAGGACGGCATGGCCGAGGATGACTGGGAGGGCTGGGTGGCGCTCACCCAGGCGATCGGCGACCGCTGCCAGCTCGTTGGCGACGACCTCTTCGTGACCAATCCTGAGCGCCTGGCCACGGGCCTGGAGAAGGGCGCCGGTAATGCCATACTGGTCAAGGTCAACCAGATCGGAACCCTGTCGGAAACCCTCGACGCCGTGGAACTCGCCCATCGCAATGCTTTTGCGGCCGTCATGTCCCACCGCTCAGGCGAGACCGAGGACACCACCATCGCCGACCTTGCCGTGGCGACCAATTGCGGACAGATCAAGACCGGCTCGCTGGCGCGCTCCGATCGCCTCGCAAAGTACAACCAGCTGATCCGCATCGAGGAGGAGCTCGGCGAGCAGGCGATCTTTGCCGGCCGCGGCATGATAAACGCCTGATTGCCCCGGTTAATCCGGGGTTAAGGGAGTGCCGCCATCCTTGCGGGACTGGCGACATTTTCTTCCCTGGACAGGCATGGGCTCTCGTCTCGCACTCGCAGCACTTTCCGCGCTGATCCTGTATTTCGCGTTCCACGCCTTTGCCGGTGAGCAAGGCCTCGGGGCCTGGTCGGATCTCCAGTCGGAAATCGCCGAACTGGAACGCCGGAAGGCGGCCTTGGAGGCCGAGCGTGCGCGACTGGCCAGCGATATCGCCCGTCTCGACCCCGTCACCCCTGATGAAAGCTTCATTGAGGGCCTGGCGCGCCAGGATCTGGGCTATGTGCGCCCGGACGAAATCGCCATTGTCATGGGGACCAGCGCACCGGACGGACCTGAGGCGAATTCGCAATCGCAATAATCGCTAAGGCCTTGTTTTCGCAGACGCAATATGGCGCCGGCCCTGCAAATATGAAGGGGAGCTCTGACTTTACGTCAGCTCTGTCTTGTGGTCACTGTGGCTGAAATAAGACAGGGCAAGGAGCTTACGCATGGCGGGCAAGGCACGTTCGAAAAAACTACCCGACCCCACCAAGGACAACCTGCTCCATTATTATCGCGAAATGCTGCTGATCCGCCGCTTCGAGGAGCGCGCAGGCCAGCTTTACGGCATGGGCAAGATTGCCGGCTTCTGCCACCTCTATATCGGCCAGGAGGCCGTCGTGGTCGGCGTTCAGGCGGTTTTGGAGGATGGCGACCAGGTGATCACCGGCTATCGCGACCACGGCCATATGCTCGCCTGCGGCATGGATCCGAAGGGCGTGATGGCGGAGCTGACGGGCCGCGAGGGAGGGTATTCGCGCGGCAAGGGCGGCTCCATGCACATGTTCTCGCGCGAGAAGGATTTCTTCGGCGGCCATGGCATTGTCGGCGCACAGGTGCCCATCGGTACCGGGCTCGCCTTCGCCAACAGGTACAAGGAGAACGGCAAGGTCTGCGCGGCCTATTTCGGGGATGGCGCCGCCAATCAGGGCCAGGTCTACGAGGCCTTCAACATGGCCTCGCTGTGGGACCTGCCGGTCGTCTACGTCATCGAGAACAACATGTATGCCATGGGCACGAGCGTGCAGCGCTCCTCGGCGGAAGACGAACTCTACAAGCGCGGGATCAGTTTCGAGATCGAGGGCGAAGAAGTCGACGGCATGGACGTTGTGAAGGTCCGTGAAGCCGCCCACAAGGCCTTCGAATATGCCCGCTCGGGCAAGGGGCCCTACATTCTCGAGATGAAGACCTATCGCTATCGCGGCCACTCAATGTCCGATCCGGCGAAGTACCGCTCGCGCGACGAGGTGGATGACATTCGCTCCCACAAGGACCCCATCGAGGGTCTGAAAAAGCAGCTGGTGGACGCCGGACATGCTACCGAGGATGAGCTGAAGGCCATCGACAAGGACATCCGCGCCACTGTCTCCGAGGCCGCTGACTTCTCGCTCGAAAGCCCTGAGCCCGATCCGGCAGAGCTGTGGACCGACGTGCTGCGCGAAGTGGAGAGCGTCTGATGCCCGTGGAACTCTCCTACCTCGTCTCGGCCGTCATCCTTTACGGCGTCATGGTCCTGTTTCAGGCGCTTCTTGCCAACCTGCAGCATTCGCCGCGCTACCTCGCCGGTTCCCGCGACGGTCTTGAGACCCGGGAGGAAGGCGCGATGCTGTGCCGGGCCCGTCGGGCGAACCAAAACATGGTCGAGGCGCTTCTCCTGTTTGCGCCGCTGGTGCTGGTCGCCCATGCAACCGACCGCTTGAACCACATGACCGAACTGGGCGCGGGCCTCTTCCTCGGTGCCCGCATCGCCTACGCACCGATCTACTGGCTCGGTGTGCCATGGTTGAGGTCTCTTGTCTGGCTTGCCGGCGTGATCGGAACCGTAATGGTCCTCCTCCAGGTCCTGCCCTTTTCGGGAGCACAATAGATGTCCGTCGATATTCTCATGCCCGCCCTGTCGCCGACCATGGAGGAAGGCACGCTCGCCAAGTGGATGAAGTCCGAAGGCGACACAATTGCTGCCGGCGACGTGATCGCCGAGATCGAGACCGACAAGGCCACGATGGAGGTCGAGGC
>CAZXWB010000113.1:0-3418 GCA_964644395.1 uncultured Hyphomonadaceae bacterium
ACGAACCGGAACTCCGCCGCTCACTGCAGCAAAATAATTGAGTATGGACCCTAAGGCGCATGGGCGACGCAATCCTGAGCCTCGACCAGGGCACGACCTCTTCCCGCGCCATCGTGTTTTCGAGGGACCGGCGCATTCTCGCCGAGGCGCAGGAGTCCTTCGAACAGCTCTATCCCGCCGAGGACCGGGTCGAGCACGATCCCGAAGCGATCTGGCAGACCACGCTCGCCTGCGCCCGCGCCGCCTTCTCCCGGGCCGAAGCCGACGGCCAAACCGTCGCCGCCATCGGGATCACCAACCAGCGCGAGACCGTCCTCGTCTGGGACCGGGCGACAGGTGCGCCGCTGCACAATGCCATCGTCTGGCAGGACCGGCGTACCGCCGCGACTTGCGCGCGGCTGAGGGCTGATGGCCATGCCGGGCTGGTCAGCGAGAAGACCGGACTGGTCATCGACCCCTATTTCTCCGCCACCAAGCTCGCCTGGCTGCTGGACCATGTCCCCGGTGCCCGCGACCGCGCCGCCCGCGGCGAACTGGCCGCCGGGACGGTGGACACGTTTCTCGTCTGGCGGCTGACGGGCGGGCGCGTGCACGCCACCGATGCCACGAATGCCAGCCGCACGAGCCTGTTCAATATCGCGACCCAGGACTGGGACGAGGCATTGCTCGAACTCTTCGACGTGCCGCGCAGCCTCCTGCCCGAGGTGAAGGATTCTGCTGCGGATTTCGGCGCCACCGAGGCCGGCCTGCTGGGCCGCGCGATCCCGATCGCCGGCGTGGCGGGCGACCAGCAGGCCGCCGCCATCGGCCAGGCCTGTTTCACCCCTGGCAGCCTGAAGGCGACCTATGGCACGGGCTGTTTCGTCCTGGTCAATACCGGTGCCGACATCGCCCGCTCGGCCCACCAGTTGCTCTCCACCGTCGCCTACCGCCTCGACGGGCAGCCGACCTATGCCGTGGAGGGATCAATCTTCATCGCCGGCGCGGCGGTGCAGTGGCTGCGCGACGAGGTCGGCCTGCTCACCACCTCCCAGGAAACCGCCCAGCGCGCCGCGCGTGCCAGGGACGACGCGAAGGTGATCATGGTGCCGGCCTTCACCGGCATGGGCGCGCCGCACTGGTCACCGAACGCCCGCGCGGCGGTGTTCGGCATGACCCGCGGCACGGGGCCGGACGAGCTCGCCCGCGCGGCGCTGGAAGGCGTGGTCTACCAGACCCATGACCTGTTCGCGGCCATGCAGGCCGACGGGCTTGCCCTGTCGGAACTGCGCGTCGATGGCGGCATGGCAGCCAATGACTGGTTCGTCCAGCGCCTGGCCGACATCCTTGCGCGCGACGTGCTTCGCCCGCCTGTGCTGGAGACCACCGCCCTCGGCGCCGCCACGCTGGCGGGGCTGCAGACCGGGCTCTATGGCGGACTGGACGAGATCAGCGACCTCGCCATCACCGCCGAACCCTTCCGCCCGGCCATGGATTTCGGCGAGCGTTCGGGCCGCCTGAAGCGCTGGCAGGCCTGCGTCCATGCGGTACTCAGCGTCGCGGCGGTGGAATGACGGCGACAGAAGCTGCCGCGACCAGCGCCGCTGGTGTGCCCTGGTCCCGACCGCGACCGATCTCAGGCATGGGCATGCCGGGGCCCGACGCCGGTGCCCGGTGATGCCGTGCGCCGCAGGTGAAGGATGGCCTCGGGCGCATGCCAGTTCAGCCGCTTCAGCCCGCGCGCCCTGAACCGGACCGAACCATCCCCGGCCACACCCGCCATCGCAAGCAGTTCCAGATCCACGCTTTCGGCGAGCGCCACCATGTCGCCCACGGTGCACGGATGCAGGGCGGCGGCCTCGTGCCAGTTGCCACCCGATGGCGAGGGCATCCGCCCCGTGGCGAGCAGGGAGAGTCGCCGTCGCCAGTAGCCGTAATTGCGAAACGACAGGATGATCTCGGGCGCCACGCGGCTGAGCTCGCGCAGCAGGTGGGCTGGCTCGCGCATCTCCTGTATCGTCTTCGACAGGATCGCCACGTCGAAGGCATCGGTCGGCCAGGCGGCCAGCGCGGTGTCGGCGTCGCCCTGAATGACGCTCAGGCCCCGGGCAAGGGCGCGGGAGACGAGCGCTTCGGACACTTCAAGGCCGCTGACCCGGGCCCCGCGTTCCGCCTTCAGCAGCGCCATCAGTTCGCCGTCGGCGCAGCCCACATCGAGCACCCGCGCGCCCTCCGGCACTCGCGCGGCAATGGCGAGATGGTCGGCCCGCGCGCTCATGGCGTCGCACCACCGATGAAGCCCGCCACCGCGGCCTCGAAGGCCGGTTCCTCCAGCAGGAAGGCGTCATGGCCCTTGTCGGATGTGACCTGCAGATGACTGGCATCGCAGCCCGCCGCGATCAGCGCCTCGGCCACGGCGCGGGTTTCCGGGGGCGGATAGTGCCAATCGGAGGTGAAGGCGACCGTCAGGAAACGCGCCGGATTGCCGGCGAAGGCATCCGCCAGGCGGCCATTGTGCCGGGCAGCGAGGTCGAAATAGTCCATGGCGCGGGTGACATAAAGATAGGTGTTGGCGTCAAACCGGTCGGTGAAACTGCGCCCCTGGTGGCGCAGATAACTCTCGACCTGGAAATCGGCATCGAAACCGAAACTCGGCGCCTCGCGGTCCTGCAGGCCGCGGTCGAACTTTCGCTTCAGCGACGCCTCGGACAGATAGGTGATGTGGGCGGCCATGCGCGCAATGGCGAGGCCGCGTGCCGGCGCCTTTCCCTCGGCGAGATAGTGGCCACCGCACCAGTCGGGATCGGCCATGATGGCCTGTCGGCCGACCTCGTAGAAGGCGATGTTCTGGGCGGAATGGCGCGCGGCGGTGGCGATGGGCAGGGCAAGCTTCACGCGGCCAGGGGCCTGCACGGCCCATTCCAGCACCTGCATGCCCCCCATGGAGCCACCGATCACGGCGTGGACGGCCCCGATCCCCATGGCATCGCAAAACGCAATCTGGGCGCGCACCATGTCGGCAATGGTGATGACGGGGAAATCCGTGCCCCAGGGCCTGCCCTCAGGGCCCTGCGAGGCCGGACCGGTCGAGCCCATGCAGCCGCCCAGCGTATTCGTGGCGATGACATGGAAGCGATCGGTGTCCACCGGCTTGCCGGGCCCGATCAGTCGCGGCCACCAGGCGGGCCGGCCCGTGACCGGGTTCTCGCCCGCCGGGAACTGGTCGCCGGTCAGGGCGTGGCAGATCATGACCACATTGTCCTTGGCAGCGTTCAGCGCGCCCCAGGTCTCATAGGCAATCTCGACGCCCTCCAGCACGCGGCCGGAATCCAGGGGCAGCGGTCCGGGCAGGGCGCAGGTGTTGAGCTTAGATGTGTCGAGATAGGCAGGGCGTTGCGGCATGGGCGCGGAGATAGGCGGTTTGGCGCGGAGTGGGAAG
>CAZXWB010000113.1:3518-5866 GCA_964644395.1 uncultured Hyphomonadaceae bacterium
GCCTCAACCCTCTCCCTGCGCCCGGCCCCGTGCGCCCTTGCGGATGGTGAGCAGGATGGCGAGGCCGGCGCCGAGCAGGAGCCAGATCGCGGTCATGCCGAAACGCTGGCTGCCCGAAAGCGCGGTGAACACCGCCACCAGCCCCGGGCCCATCCAGACCGTGATCGTCCCGGCGATCTGGTAGAGGCCGAAAAACTCCCCGATCCGGTCCTCCGGGGCGAGTTGCAGCATGAGCACGCGCGAGGAGGTGATGATCGCGCCGACCAGCAGCGCCGCCGGAACGATCAGCGCCATGTAGATCTTGTCGGCAAGGCTCGCATAAAGCGCCTCGGGATTGGCGGGCGGTGCCACGGGAATGAGGCCGAAGATGAGGGCGTCCGGGCTGACCGAGAACAGGAGGATGAGCAGCACCAGCAGCGTGGAAAGCTCGGCAATCACGGCCCGGCGCGCGCCGAGCCATCCGTCGAGGAAGCCACCCATGATCGCGCCAACCGCCGCGATGATGGAGGTCGCCAGCCCCATGAGCAGCACTTCGGTCTCGCTGAAGAGCAGGTAGCCGCTGACATAGACCGCCCCGATGGTCAGCAGCGCCGCCATGCCGTCGGCATAGATCAGTCGCGCCAGCAGGAAGCGTGAGGCGTCCGGTGTTTCGCGGGCCAGCCGCCGGAGATAGGTGGTGATGCCCTTCACGCGCGTCATGAAGCGCCCGCGTTTCGAGGTGCCGTCGGGCTCACCGAACAGGATCATGCCCATCGCGCCGCGCCAGCTGCCCTTGCGGTCCGGCACTTCGGGCACGAGCAGGAAGAACGGCCAGACCAGCAGAAGCATCCAGACCGCCACGGCGGGGCCAACCATGCGCACATGCTCGAAGGCGTCCGGGTCGAGGCCGAAGGGGCGCTGGCCCTCGCGCGCCGGCAGGATCACCAGTGCAAGCATCAGGATCAGCGCGATCACGGCGCCGAGATTGCCAAGCCCGATGCCGAGCCCGGACACCATGGGCAGGGCCTTCGGGCGTCCCGCCATGGGCAGGATGGCATTATGCATCACTTCCGCCACAGTGTAGCTGACATAGCCGATGACGAGGAGCGCCATACCGAGGGCGAGCCCGCCCTCGCCCGGCATGACAAGCCAGAGGCAGGCTGCACTGAGGCCCAGTACCGCAAGCGCGAGGGCGGTGAGCGGCTTGATCCGCGCGCCCATGTCCGCCGACTGGCCAAGCAGTGGGACGAGCATGGCGCAGATCAGTCCGGCCATCGCGATGGTCACCGAAGCGGTGATCTGGCCGGTCACCCCGCCGCCTGCCACGGCGCCGGCGAGATAGGGCGAGAAGACATAGATGACGACAAGATTGTAGTAGGGGTTACGCGCGAATTCGAAGATCGCCCAGCCGAGCGCCTTCGGCCCGAACACGCCGCCCGTTGTCGCCATTGTCTCCGAAACCGGTGGCGGTGCACCCATTCTGACGGCCTCCCCTCGCCCCCGCTGACCGGGGCTCTGTGTAACGCGACCGTAGGGGCGACCGCGCGGGAAGGAAAGCCACCGGGGCCGGTGACGGTGCGTCAGTCGCTTTCGAGCAGGCGCGAACGCAGGGCATCCCGCTTGGCTGCATCGACGCCCAGGACGTCAGTGAGATAGGGCTGGAGCCCGCCGGCTTCCTCGTTGATCGTGGCGAAGGCCGCCTCGAGGTAGACCTCGCGCACGCCAAGGAACGGGCGGTAGACCTCGACGGAGTGATCGCGCCCGGCTTGCTCATTGAACCATTTCGCCGCGCGCGGCAGGCGTTCTTCAAGCTGCACCGCCTCATTGGTGAGGAGATAGTCGGCGCGGATATCCGCTTCGCCGACGCCCAGAACCGTCTTGGTGAGCGCGCAGAGCAGGCCCGTGCGATCCTTGCCGGCCGCGCAATTGACCAGGGCTGCGGCATCGCCTTCAAGGCCCGCGAGCCTGTCGAACCAGCCGGAAAACAGCTCGATATGGTGAGACTTGAAGGGCGCGGCGCGGTAGTATTCGGTCATGTGCGCTTCGGCGGCTTTGGGGTCCGAGCGCTCGATGGTCTGGACGAACTCCACATGCGGGCTCGTCATCTCGCGCCCGCCTTCGGACGTGATCAGTTCCGGCGCGGTCCAGCGATGGGGCTGGCGCTCGCGCTCGTCCGGTCGGCGCAGATCGGCCTGCATGGCGATGCCAAGACTATCGATCTCGGCGATCTCGTCCGCATTGGCCTCGGCGAAATGCCCTGACCGGAACAGCCGCCCCGGCTTCACGCGCAGGCCGTCGCTTGTGGTGTAACCGCCGAAATCACGGAAGTTGCGGACGGAATTGAAGGGTTTCACGCGGGTTTTCATGGG
>CAZXWB010000114.1:0-5790 GCA_964644395.1 uncultured Hyphomonadaceae bacterium
TCGGTTCGGCAGCCTTCTGGATCATCATACTGATCGGCCTTGTCCAGGCGCTCGACCGCCTTGGCCTGGAGCAGATCGTCGGCCCGCTGAACAACATGTTCGAGACGATCTTTGCCTATCTGCCGAACCTGATCGGTGCGGCCCTGATCTTCGCGGTCTTCCTGATCGTCGCCAATGTGGTGAAACAGGCGGCCAAGGCCGTGCTGGTCTTCACCGATCCCCTGCCCGAGAAGGCGGGCCTCGCCAGCGGCCCCGTAGATGTCTCCGGCGTGACGTCCAACATTCTTTTCGCCCTCATCGCCATACTCGGCGGCATTGCGGCGTTTGACGTTCTGGACATCGCAGCGATCTCGGGACCGGCAAACGAGATGCTGTCGAGCATCGTCAGCGCCATTCCGCGCATCCTGCTGGCGGTGATCATCCTGGCCATCTTCTACGTCATCGCGCGTTTCGTGTCGGGCCTCATCCGCAAGACCGCCCCGAGCCTCAATCTCGACGAGGCGGTGCAGTCTCTCGGCCTGCTCAAGGGGGCCGACAAGGGCGTGAACATGACCTCCATCCTGTCGGGCCTGTCGCTGTTCTTCATCATGCTGCTTGGCCTGATCCAGGCGCTGCGCGTGCTGGACTTCGCGCCGTTGACCGAGGCGATGACCATCGTGCTCGACATGGGCACGCAGATCGTCTTCGGCGCGATCATCATCGCCGCGGGCGTGTTCATCGCCAATCTGGTCGCCAACGCCATGGCCGCCACGGGATCGGGCGCGACCGACACGGCGGCGGGCGTGACGAAGTGGGTCATCATCGTGCTGGCGAGCATTCTCGGCATCTCGCGCATGGGGCTCGACCCCACGGGCGGCCAGTTCATTCTCTATGCCGCACTTGCCCTGCTCGCCGGCGGCGCATTGGCGGGTGGTCTTGCTTTCGGCATTGGTGGCCGTGACTGGGCCGCCGCGCAGCTGGAAAAGCTCTCCAGCGGCTCCGGCGCTAAGAAGACCACCCGTTCCACGCGTACACGACCAAGCGCGAAATCGACCGACTCAGAATGATCCGGACCTGATTTCGTCCAGACAGGCGGGGCCCTCACCGGGCCCCGTCTTTTTCTGTTTGACCGACACAGGGGCCGTTCGGCCAAACACACACTGCCATGTCTGACAGTCTGATGGTCATCTGTCTCGGTCTGCTTTCGGCCTTCACCCTGGCGCTGGCCAATTTCACGGTGAAGCGCGGCCGCGACCGTGCTCGCCGCGGGCCTCGTCATGATGCAACTCTAGCTCAAGCTCGCCGCCGGGCTCTTGTCGAGCAGGTCGGCCAGTTTCAGCGTCAGGCTCGGATTGGCCGCGAGGATGTTGCCGGTCAGCTCGGCCTCTCCCTCGCCTAGCGTGTGGATGCGCCCGCCAGCCTCTTGCACCAGCACCATACCGGCAGCAATGTCCCAGGGCTTCAGGTGGCGTTCCCAGAAGGCGTCGAACCGGCCTGCCGCCACATAAGCGAGGTCGAGCGCGGCGGAGCCAAAACGCCGCAATCCGGCCGTCCGCGGCGTGATCTGGGCAATCTCGCGCCAGAACACCTCATGGTGCTCCTCCGATTTGCCCACCCATGGATTGCCGGTGGACACCACGGCATCGGAGAGCTTCAGTCGCGTGGCGACCTTCAATCGACGCTTGTCGAGCCAGGCGCCCTGTCCCTTCTCCGCCCAGAACACCTCGTTGCGGATCACGTCGTACACCACGCCAGCCTGCAGGCCGCCCTCCCGGCGCAGGCCGATGGACACGGCGAAATGCGGGATGGAATGGAGAAAGTTCAGCGTGCCGTCCAGCGGGTCGACGATGAACATGTTGGTCTTGTCGGTGCCTTCGACCAGGCCGCGCTCCTCCATCAGGAAGCCATAGCCGGGCCGCGCCTTGGAGAGCTGCTCAAAGATGATTTCCTCGGCCTTGTGGTCGGCCACGGAAACGAAGTCGCCCGGCCCCTTGCGCGAGACCTGCAGGTATTCGACTTCGCCGAAATCGCGAGTCAGGGAGCGGGCCGCGGCGCGCGCAGCATTGATCATCACGGTGACGACGGGGGACGGACGGGACATGTGGGGTCTTTCGGGAGAAGACAGATGATCAGTTTTCGGAGCGCTTGTTCTGACGCGCGATCCAGGACACGCCGAGGACCAGTCCAACGGCGAAGATCACAAAATTGATGAGAAGAAGAATGGCCGGTGCAGTCATCACTTTCCAGTCTCTCGGAACCTGCAACATAGAGTGCCGCAAGGTGCAACGCCAGCCCCATGAGTATGGCCATGACCGCCAGCCAGGCCGGAATTGCGATCTGGCCGAGAAAGGGCGCAACAAAACCGCCACCAAGAAACAGTTTTGCGAGCGTGTTCAGAAGGTCCGTGACCAGTTTGCGCTGATCGCTGTTGAGACGGCCGAACCGATCCCCCATCAATCCGCGCGGCGGAGATAGGTCGTATCCGAGGTCTGAACCACGATCCGCTCACCGACGCCGACAAAGGGCGGAACCATGACCCGCACGTCGTTCTCGCAAACCGCCGGCTTGAAGCTGTTGGCCGCGGTCTGGCCCTTCACCACCGGCTCGGTTTCCTCCACCGTCAGCACGACCTGGTCGGGAACGGCGATGCCGATTGGTGTCTCCTCATAGAACTCGATCTGCACCACCATGCCATCCTGCAGGAAGGCGGCCTGCTCGCCGACGAAATCCTTCTGGAGTTCGATCTGCTCGAAGCTCTCCTGGTCCATGAAGGCCAGCGTGTCACCATTGTCGAACAGGAACTGGTGGTCCTTCTGTTCCAGGCGCACCTTTTCCACCGTCTCCGAGGACCGGAAACGCTCGTTCAGCTTGGAGCCGTTCATCAGGTTGCGCAGCTCGACCTGGTTGAACGCACCGCCCTTGCCGGGCTTCACCGACTGGGTCTTCACCGCGCGCCAGACGCTGCCCTGATGTTCGATGACGTTGCCGGGCTTGATTTCATTGCCGTTGATCTTCGCCATGTCTCGACATTTCCTCTTCGCAAAGCTGCGGCTTCGGTAGCCGCGGTCCGGGAGACGGTCAAGCAAGCCCGCCAGGGCAAGGGCCCGGGCAGTGACCCCTCGAAATTGCAAACCGCGTAATTTACACAGGTCAGCGGCAATCCTGCCAGGCTGGAAACGGGAGACACCGGGATGGGTGAGTTTGCACAGCGCTTTCTGAGTTTTGACCAGATGATTGCGGGCACAATCATCAAGATCGCATATTATATCGGGCTTGTGGCCGTGGTCCTGTGGACCCTGTTCATGGCCTTCCAGGCCTTCGGTGCCGGGCAGGTGGCGGTCGGCCTCGGCACCCTGCTCATCGGCCTGCCCCTGGCGATCATCTATCTCCGCGTCATCTGCGAGGTGATGATCGTGCTCTTCCGGATCAGCGACAATCTGGCCGCCATCCGGCAGTTGCAGGAGGACGAAATCACGAAGGTGAAAACGTTCGAATAGGACCGGCCTCGCCCGATGCGCCCACTCAGCCTGAGCCGTAACGGTCCATCAGCCGGTTGAATCCGGCAACCGCCGCCGCCGGACCGTCTTCGGCCTGCCAGACACCCGATGACACCGCAAGGAAATCGGCCCCCGCGGCGAGAAGCGGATCGGCATTCTCCCGTGTGATGCCGCCAATGGCGACGCAGGGGATCTCCATCTGCTCCTGCCACAGGCGCAGGAGTTCAGGGTCGGCGGGGGTGGCGCCCGTCTTCGTCGTCGTCGGATAGAAGGCACCGAAGGCGACATAATCGGCGCCGGCCTCGCCGGCTTGCATGGCGGCGTGGCGCGAACCCTTGGCCGAGAAACCGATTATGGCCTCCGCGCCCAGTCGCTGGCGCGCGGCCTTCACCCCCATGTCGGTCGGGCCGAGGTGGACACCATCGGCGCCCAGTTCCTCAGCAAGCTCCACACTGTCATTGATCACCACGGCGACGCCCTGGCCCTGGACCGGTCCGACCAGTTGCAGCCCGATCGCCCGCGTGGCGTCGGAATCAATCTCGTCGCCGGATTTCAGCCGGATCTGCAGGCAGGCCACATCGCCGACCGTGAGGCACTGCATGAGTGTGGCGCGGAAGGTGTCGGGGTCGTCGATCCGTGCCGGCGTGATGAGGTATAGCCGAGGGCGCTCTCTCATGACGGTCTCAGTCAATGCCATCTCCACTCAATCCTGCGCACACATCAGGACTTCACTGCCGTTTCCGCCGCTGAGTCCAGCGTTTCCGGATCCGGCGCATCATAGTCGGAGAACAGGTCGAGTTGCTCGTCAATGCCACGCGGATCGAACTCGGCGATGGCGTAGGAGGTCGCCGGCGACGCGCCGAAGGCCTCCTTGTCGGCTGCGTCCACGGCGCCGCTGCCCACGGCGCGAATGAAGACAGACACTGCGAGCAGGGCAAGGCTGACACTGGCAAACACGAACAGGCCCTCCCCGCCGAGCCTCGTATTCATCACAAGGCCCGCAAGGATGGGCCCGATCACGGACCCGAGTCCCCAGATCATGAGGATGCCAGCCATCATGGAGGTGATCTGGTCAGGATCAGCGCGGTCGGCGGCATGGGCAATGGCGATCGCGTAGTAGCTCTGGGCCCCGATGCCGAAGCAGAAGGCCGACAGGATCACGCCCGCTCTCCACTCGGCTCCCGCCGCCAGGAAGAGCGCGATCGCCGACACGCTCCCAATGACGCTGAGCGTGGCAATGACCAGGCGCCGGTCAATGCGGTCCGATATCAGGCCGGCGGGCCAGAGCCCCAGAAGGGCACCAGCCAGCACGGCGGCATTGAATTGCGCCGAGAAGGTCGCCTGGTTCCCGGGTGCAAAATCCGAGGCAAAGATAGGGTAGAGCTGTGCCACGGCATTGTTGACCAGTCCCGACATGAACGCGGCGATGGCGGCGGCCGGCGCCAGTTTCAGCAGTTTTCGCGGGCCGTAGGGTGTCGCCGCTGCGAAAACGGGCTGGCTGCGCTGGGTCACGGTGACGGGCACCAGCGAAAGCACAAAGAGCGCGGCGACCATCATGAAGCCCCCCGCGCCGAGACTGAGCCCCGCCACCAGGAAGGGACCGGCAATGGCTCCGAGGCGGGAGACCATGTGGTAGAAGGCAAGGATCGAGCCGCGCTGGTGGCTTGGTGCTGCGTCGGACACCCAGCTCTCCCCGGAGGTCAGGAGCCCTGCGGCGGTCAGGCCCATGATCGCCTGGATGAAAGCCCAGATTGCAAGGTCGTTGGCGAGCGAGAGCGACAGCGCGCCAATGCTGCCGATCGCGGCAAACAGCGCATAGGCCCTGATGTGCCCGATCCGCGCAATCTCCGCCGGCGACACCAGCGCGCCGAGCAGGAGCCCGCCGGAGAAACACGATGCGACGAGGCCGAGCGCGGCGTTCGAGGCGCCGGCGGCCTTCAGGTTCAGCGCGACCACGATGGACAGGGATGTCATCGCCGCCTGCAGGACAGTGAGGCCCGCAACCACGGCCACCACATTGCGATAACCCGCCAGCAGGTCCGCGCCGCCGGCGCTCACAAATCGTCCAGAAAGCCAGGGCCAGCGCATGGCGGGCAGTTAGGCAGATTGGGGTGGCCTGCCAAGCCCTTTTCCAGGCTCGGCGGAAATTGTTGTCAGCACGCCGAGCGGCGCGCCGGTCCGACGATCTAGGGTCCATACTCAATTATTTTGCTGCAGTGAGCGGCGGAGTTCCGGTTCGTGGCCATTCTTACTGAAACGAGGCGCGTTCCCGCAGGAAAGGCGAGCCTTTTCAAGGGGGCGAAACGCCGCCACG
>CAZXWB010000115.1:0-5734 GCA_964644395.1 uncultured Hyphomonadaceae bacterium
CCCTCCATCGCGCCCCAGTCGCGGGCGGGGGCGAGCATGCGCTGGATGACCTCGACATTGGCATCGACGAGTTCATCGGGCAGATCCCTGCCACCGATCTCGCGCATTTCGTCAAACCGCCCCTGAAGGCCGACCACCAAAGCCAGATTCTGGCGCACCATGGGGCTCGCGCCTGGCATGTCCACGGCGGTGCGCAGCAGGGTTTCGGCGCCCCTGGCATCGCCTGAAAGGACCAGCGACATGGCGAGGTTCGAGACCGTTGACGGGCGCTCGGGCTCGATGGCAAGCGCGGCGCGATAGGCCTCCTGGGCGGCGCGGTGGCGTCCGGTCTGGTCGAATATCAGGCCAAGCCCGGCATGGGCGCTGGCATTCTCGCTGTCCAGGCGCAACAGGCGGACATAGGTCTGCTCGGCCTGCTTGTAGCGCTTCAGCGCCGACAGGGTGCGCGCCGCCGTCAGCAGCATTTCGGGATCCTCGCCATGGACCGCGAGGCCTTTCTGGAGCACGTCGAGGCTTTCCTCGAAACTGCCGATGACGCGCAGCGTTTCGGCGAAATTCTCGATGACCGCCTCATCGGCGGGGTTCTTCTCGTATTCGCCCTGCCAGTAGGCAGCCTGGGTCAGGGGATCGGAGCGGGCAATGACCGCGCGGGTCTCGGCGGTCTCCTCTGCATTGGCGGCTTCGGCAGGTGGCGCGCCTGTATCGGTCGTGGCGCAGCCGGCGATCAGGCTCGCGCCGGCGAGGAGGACAAGAAGCTTGCGATGGCGGTCAGTCATGGCGTGTCTCCGGGGCCCTTTACGCTCGACACCGGAGAATTGGACACGCCGGTCAAGGATCGGTTAACGCCTCTTAAGTCTTTCTTTCTGCTCCGACGAAATCTGCGAGGATACCCGCCATGCACCGTGCCTTCCTGGCCGAGCCCACATCCGACACCGTCCCCGTCCGGCTCTATCGAAGCGAGGACTGGGAAGCCGCGTCGGAGAAGCTCGACGCCCGGCTGGCGCGGTTTGCCGGGCTCAACGGCTTCACCGCCGGCGCAGGCCAGCTGGTGCTCCTGGCCGGGGAAGACGGGGAGTTGTCGGACGTGCTCTTCGGGCTCGGCGACAATTCCGATCCGCGCACGCTGATCGGTCTCGGCGCGAAACTGCCGCGTGGAGACTATGCCATTGTCGAGGGCATCGACCTGATCGGCGCGGAGGCGGCCGCGCTCCTGTTCGCCGAAGGCGCCTACCGGTTCGAGCGTTACAAATCCGGCGAGCCGGCGGGGCGCCTGGTGATGCCCGCCGATGCGGTGGCCGCGGAGGTGTCGCGCCAGGCCGCTGCGGCAGAGGCACTGTGCAACCTCGTCAATACGCCGGCCGAGGATATGGGCCCCGAAGCCGTGGAAGCCGCGGTGCGCGAGCTTGCCGGGGCACATGGGGCCGAGGTCAGCGTGACCACGGGCGAGGCCCTGCTGGAGGCGAACTATCCGCTGATCCATGCCGTCGGGCGTGCGGGGCCCGAGGCACCGCGCCTCATCGAACTGGAATGGGGCGAGGCCGACCATCCCCGGCTCGCCATTGTCGGCAAGGGCGTGTGCTATGACACAGGCGGTCTGAACCTGAAGCCCGGCCAGTACATGCGCGACATGAAGAAGGACATGGGCGGTGCGGCCCACGCCATCGCGCTGGCGCAGCTCGTCATGGATGCCAAACTGCCCGTGCGGCTGCATCTGCTCGTGCCCGCCGTGGAGAACAGTGTGTCGGCGGCGAGCTTCCGGCCGGGCGATGTCTTTCGCTCGCGCCAGGGCCTCACCGTGGAGATCGACAACACCGATGCCGAGGGCCGGCTGGTGCTCGCCGATGCGCTGGCCAGGGCGAGCGAGGACGCGCCCGAGCTGATGCTCGACTTCGCCACGCTCACCGGGGCGGCGCGGGTCGCGCTCGGACCTGACCTGGCCCCCTTCTTTACCGCCGATTCCGACCTGGCCGCGGCCTTCGACATTGCCGCCTGGCGCACCGCCGATCCCGTCTGGCGCATGCCGCTCTGGACACCCTATACCGGCGAGCTGAAATCATCGGTGGCCGATACCGCCAATGCCGGCGGGTCACAGGCCGGTGCGATCACCGCGGCACTTTTCCTCAGGAAATTCGTCGGCGAGACCCGCTGGGCGCATCTCGATGTCTGGGCCTGGCGAAAGGCCGCCTATGGCCGTCCCGCCGGGGCAGCACCGTGCGGACTGCGCGCGGCCTGGGCGATGCTGAAGGACCGTTATGGACGCGACGCCTGAAGCGCACGCTTGCGCCGGCGCGCGATTCACCCAAGGTTCAGCGGCGAATGAAACAGGATTGCAGGACGGTCAGATGACCCTGAGCGAAAGAAACGCCCTGAATCTTTGGCGCGATGTCACCGTGGCATCGGTGCGTTCAGAGACCCCCGACCTGACCGCGCGCCAGCAGGCGCTGCTCCTGACCGTCTGCCTTTCGGCGGGCCCCCACACCGTGCGCGGACTGGCCGAGCAACTCAACATCACCAAGCCCGCCGTGACCCGCGGCATCGACGCGCTGGAAAGGCTTCGCCTGGTGCGCCGGGTGCCCGACCAGCAGGACCTGCGCAATGTCTTCATCGAGCGCACGCCGGAGGGCACCGCCACCCTGCGCGACCTGGCCGAGCGGATCCAGGCCTGCCTTGAGGCAGGTGCACCGGACAAGACGGCCAGGACCAGGAAGACCGGCCGGAAGGTGGCGTGAGTTTCCGGTTCGATGAGCGTCTGACCCGACCGGAGGGCCGTTTTGAACGATTCCAGGTCACCGCCGGTGTGGCGGCCCTGCGCGCCGCCCCCGAACCCGATGCGGAAATGCTGAGCCAGGCGCTCGGCGGGGACATTGTCCGCGTATTCGATGAGGACGGCGAATTCGGCCGCGTCCAGATGGAGCGCGACGGCTATGTCGGCTGGGCACTCATGGACGCCCTGTCAGCCCCCGCACTGGAGGTGACGCACCGAATTTCCGCGCTGCGCACCTATGTGTTTTCCGAGCCGAGCATCAAGTCGGCCCCCCGCTACATGCTCTGCCAGGGCGCCCATGTCGCGGCCGAGGGCGAGGAGGGGCGCTTCCTGAAGGCGGCAAGGGCGGGCTATGTGGTGCGTGACCATTGCGCCGAGCTGTCAGAGCTTGAGGACCAGCCCGGGCAGGTCGCGCTTCGCTACCGGCACACGCCCTATCTCTGGGGTGGCAAGGAGAGCCTCGGGCTCGACTGTTCGGGCCTCGTCCAGATGGCATTTGCGGCCTGTGGTGTGATCCTGCCGCGTGACACCGACATGCAGTTCGCCCTGGCCGGGCAGGCGGTCGGGGACTGGCAGGCGCCGGCCGTGTTGCAGGCGGGCGACCTCGTTTTCTGGACCGGCCATGTCGGCATCATGCTGGACGGCGAGACCCTGATCCATGCCAATGCCTACCACATGGCCGTCGCCGTGGAACCCCTGGCCAGCGCCATCGACCGGATCGCCCCGCTCTACGGCCAGCCGACGGGCGCGCGGCGGCTCGACCTCGCCCGCGCCTGCAGAGACCGGCCGGACTGGCTCGATCGGGCCCTTGGCAAGCCCTGACCGGAATCCCGTTCAGCTTCGAGGGTTGATGCACGCTTAACGCAGAACGCGAATCTGCGCGCGCAACATCGCGTGTGGCATGAGCCTTGCTTAGCCAGGGGTGAATCCTTTGGTGGAGCCAGACCATGCCCGTTAAGACATCGGAAATGCGCCGTTTCACGGCGGCCCGCGGCGGCAATGTCGCGATGATCTATGCGCTGACCGTGCTCGCGCTGTTCGCCATTGCCGGCGTCGCCATCGACTATTCCCGCGGTGTCGGCGCGAAGAAAGGCCTGCAGGTGGCGATTGACACCGCGTCGTTGACCGGTGCGCGCATGCTGGAGGATGCCAGCCTCACCGATGCCGAGATCAGGGCCGAGGTCGAGGCCGTGTTCCACGCCAATTTGCTGACCAGCGATGGCGGTTTCGACTGCCCCGCCGCCGACGTCAATGTCACCGTTGACCGGCCCAATGGCGTGGTCCGGGTCGCCGCCGATTGCGACCTGGAAACGACGCTGGCCGCCGTGATGCGCGTCGAGCAGATCGATATCGGCGCGAAGGCCGCGGCAAAGGCGAACATGACGCGGCTGGACGTGGCGTTTTCCTTCGATGTGTCGGGCTCCATGGGCGATCCCTCCAGCAGCGGGACGGGCACGAAGCTCGACGACCTGAAAGCCGCCGCCAAGGAGGCCGCTGATATCCTCGTCACGCCCGCCTCGGGCGACCGGGTCCGCCTGGCCTTCAACACCTATTCCACCTCGGTGAACGCCGGCGCCTTCGCCAATACCGTGCTCGGACGCGACGAGGACTATGTCGGCAACACCTGCGTGTCGGAGCGCGACGGCGTTGCGAAATGGCGCGATGATGCACCGGAAGCCGGTAAGTGGATGGGCGATGCGGCCAGTTCATGCCCGGCGTCCAGCGTCCTGCCGCTGACGAACAAGGCCGACACGTTCAAGACCGAGATCGGAAAGCTCAGCGCCAGCGGCTACACCGCCGGCCACATCGGCGTGGCGTGGAGCTGGTACCTGATCTCGCCGGACTGGAAGGATGTCTGGCCCGCGGACTCCAAGCCGCTCGGCTATGGCGAGCCGGAGACCATGAAGGCCGTCATCCTGATGACCGATGGCAAGTTCAACACCGAATACTTGCCCAACACGAAGATCGGTAATGGCAATCCGAACCCGGAGGCCAAGAAGCTCTGCAAGAAGATGCGCGAGACAGGGGTGATCGTCTATGCCATCGCCTTCCAGGCGCCGGTCTCCGCCCAGCTGACCCTGAAGGACTGTGCCGGCGGTGACGACAATTTCTTCAACGCCTCCAATGCCACCGAACTGAAGGCCGCCTATCGCGAGATCGCCAGCCGCCTGACCCGCCTGCACCTGTCGGAATAGATTGGAGCCACGCGCAGGAGGCGAATGGGCTTGCTGCGACGCTGCCGCTTCGCCATCCTTGTCGGGACAACAGATGCAGGGAGACTGACATGGACTGGCGCAGCGCAATACTGGCCTTCGGACTGCTCACCGCCCCGTTGAGCGGGCTGGCCCAGGAGGCCGACACGGCCGGGGCGGTAAAGGAGACGCCGGGGGACGTGCCCGAGCCGCGCATGCTCGAGGCGGAGCGCTCCATCACGATTGACGGCGAGACCATCGACTACACCGTCATGGCCGGCGAGATGTACCTCCATGGCGAGGACGGCGAGCCCGCAGCGTCGATCTTTTCCATCTCCTACATCAAGGCCGACGTCGAGGACGCCCGCACCCGCCCCGTGACCTTCGTCTGGAATGGCGGGCCGGGCTCCAGCTCGGTCTGGTTGCACATGGGCGCCTTCGGGCCCCTGCGCGTCATCACCCCGTCGGATGCCACCGATGTCGGCGCGCCGCCCTATCCCGTGGAGGAGAACGCCAACGCCCTTCTGGATGTGACCGACCTCGTCTTCATCGACCCCGTCGGCACGGGTTATTCCAAGGTGCTCGGCGAGACCGACCCGAAGGATTACTGGGGCCTGCATGAGGACGCCGAGAGCGTTGCCGATTTCATCCGGCTGTGGATCACGAAGCACAAGCGCTGGAACAGCCCGAAATACATTGCCGGCGAGAGCTATGGCGGCACCCGCGCCGCGGCGATCACGGAGAAGCTGCAGGGCGGCTGGAATGGCATTGCGCTGAA
>CAZXWB010000116.1:0-5688 GCA_964644395.1 uncultured Hyphomonadaceae bacterium
TTGTTTGACCCCTGGCCAGCGGGCGCCTGCGGCGCAACACTGCCGATGGGTCGCGCTCAAGGCTGTCTTGTTGACCCCCCGCTCCTTTCAGTCGCGATGGGTCGCGCTCAAGGCTGTGTGCCTCACAAGCGACCGCGCAGGCTTCGGAGGCGGTGCGCGCCAGCGCAGAATTTGATCCGGTGGATCAAATTCTGTCGGAGAAGGCCACGGCAGTGGCCAGCTTGCCTGAGCCGCAGGCGAAGAATCGCAAGCGAGCAAAACAAAGCCCGACAAGATTACAAATTCGCCACACGGGCGAGGATTAGCGACTTGTTAAAAGCCGGAGCGGATTTTCAGGCCATTCCTTAACGAAGGGCGCGTGTGTGTTTAGCCCTTCAAAACGAAGGGGCTGGAGATGTACAAGAGAAATGTCCGCTGGGGCGCCGATATCGGCCTGCAAGACCGTATCAAGCCACTCAATCCGACCGTCACCCTCGCCGAGCACGGCCTGAAGGGCGCCCGTGCCCAGGGCGAGCTCGACATCTCACGCACGAAGACCCGCCAGGTGGCCAAGGAGGACGCCGAGGACGGCATCCCCGCTTCCGAAGCCCTGACCCAGGACCAGTGGTCGGAGCGCGAACAGATGATCGCCGAACGCGCGGAAGCCGTGCGCACGGGCCTCACCACCTGGATTTCGGCCACGGCCGGCGCGGTGCGCAATTATATCCAGGATTGCACGCCCGGCGAGATCAACCCGCAATCCCTCCAGGAGGCCATCAAGGCCGAGGAGGAGGATTATCGCGGCGATGAAGCCGACGAGGCCACCGATGCCGCCGCCCAGCACGAGGCGACCGTCATCGAGCTGAACGACTTCCGCGCCGCCCATGGCGAGCGCATCGGCTCGCGCACGCCCGACATCAAGAAGAATGTGGAACAGGCGCTCGCCATCCTGCTCTTTGTCCTCATCCTCGAAGGCTGCTTCAATGCGCTGCTGTTCAAGGACGCCCAGTCCGGAGGCATGATGGGCGGCATGATGGTCGCCTTCGGGGTCTCGGCGGCGAATGTGCTGTTCGGCGTCACGGCGGGCTATTTCGGCCTGCGCTACCTGAACCACCCCCGCCTGCCCTTCAAGATTGTCGGCGGGGTCGTCGCCAGCATCTTCGTGGCCGCCGGTATATTCACGAATTTCTTCGTGGCCCATTTCCGTGACGCGGTGGAAAAGGGCCTCGTCAACGCCGAAGCCGCCGGCACGCTCAACACATTCTCCATGTTCGACATTCCGCCCGGCGCGGCTGTGGCGGGCATGCTGCCCAACCCGTTCGGCTTCGACACGCTGGTGGCCCTGGGCCTGCTCCTGATCGGCTTCGTGGTGTTCGCGGTGGCGGTCTACGAAGGTTATGACCGTATCTCGGATCGCTATCCGGGCTATGGCCGGGTCTGGCGCAAGGAGCGTCTCGCCTATGAGCGCCGCCAGTCGGTGCGCCATGAGGTGCGCGACGATCTCAGCGACTATTTCACCCGCTGCCGGGAATGGTTCGAGACCCAGCACTCGCGCCACACTGCGGCGAAACGGGAGATCGAGAAGGCCATGAACATTCTCGACACCCGCCGCGACCAGTCCATGGCCATTGCACGCAAGGCGGGTGAACAGGAGCGCTCGCTCAAGATCGCCTATCGCCAGGCCCATCGCCGCGCCCGCAACGCTGCACGCGAGACGCTCGGCGAACAGGCGGCGATCCCGGCCTATTTCGACGAGATCGTCACGCCGAACCTGCCACCCTTCGATTTCTCCCGCGAACGCGAGCAGGCCAATGAGGCGATCAACGCCATCGACAACAATCTCACCGCCCTGAACATCACGCGCGAATGGCTGGAGGGCCACATCCAGCGCGTCCAGCAGGGCCTGTCCTCCGTCGACCGGAAGGTTGCCGAGGAAATGTCGAAGGCCCGCGCCGCACGTGAAGGCGGTGCACAGAGCAAGAGGAGCGCCTGATGCCCCGTCGCAGACGCCGCCGCAACAGCGCCAATCTCTGGCGCGGAGCGATCCTCGCCATGGTCTCGGGCACCTTCGCCCTGTTCGCCACGGCCGCCCTTATGCAGCCGCCGGCGCTGGACGCCGAGACAGGTTGCCGGCTCGATCGCAAGGACCCGGCCCACACCGTGCTGCTGATCGACCAGTCCGACCCCTTCGCGGAGAATGATCTTGGCTGGGTCGACGACCTGCTCGCAGCCGAGACCCGCGCCTTGCCCCGCCATGGCCGGCTCACCGTCATCGTGCCGGACGCCGACCGCCCGCACGAGCCCGATGTGCGGTTTTCGGCCTGCACACCGGGGTCGGCGGCCGACGCCAATCCGCTGTTCCAGAACCCGGCCATGATCGAGGCGGCCTGGACCCATGAATTCCACGACCCGCTGAAAGCGGTGGTTTCCGGCGTCCTGGGCGACAGGAATGCCCCGGCGAGCCCGCTCATGGAAACGCTCTATGCCGTGGCCGACCGGGCCGACTTCCAGCCCGCACGGAAGAACCGACGCATCGTGATCGTGTCGGACCTGATGCAGCATTCGGCTGATTTCAGCTTCTACCGCGCCGGCGCCGACCGGGCAGCCTTCGACACGACGAGCCTGGCAGCGGAAATCCCGTCCCTGTCAGGCGTCACGGTCGCCGCCCGCATCGTGCCGCGACAGGAATACGACCTGCCGCTGAACGAGGTGAAGGCCTTCTGGCGCAGCTGGTTTGGCGAAGCCGGCGCCGAATTCGGCAGCGTGAACTGACACCCGCAGAGCAGGGGCTGGCTTGCCGGCCAGCCCTCAAGCCCCGATGGCGGCCATCCGCGCCTTGCGTTCCGCGCCGCCGGGAAAGACGCCGAGGATCTTGAGCTGGTTGGAAAAGAAGCTGAGCTCCTCCAGCGCCAGCTGCAGCGGACGCTCGTCGGGGTGGCCCTCCACCTCGGCATAGAAGAGCGTGGCATTGAAGCTGCCGCCGGTCATGTAGCTTTCCAGCTTGGTCATGTTGACGCCATTCGTGGCAAAGCCCCCCAGCGCCTTGTAAAGCGCTGCCGGCATGTTGCGCACCTGGAACAGGAAGGCGGTGACGATAGGGCGGCCCGGATCGGGATCGACGTCCAGGGGCTCCGGGCCCATGATGACGAAACGTGTCATGTTGTGGGCGGCGTCCTCGACATTCCTCGCCAGGATTTCGAGGCCATAGACCTCTGCCGCCAGTTTCGGCGCAATCGCGGCGGTGCCGGCCTCGCCGGCCTCGGCCACTTCGCGCGCGGCACCGGCGGTATCGGCGGAGATGATCGGGCGGATGCCGTGGCGCTTCAGGAAGTCGCGGCACTGGCCGAGCCCCATGATGTGGGAGCGCGCCTCCCGGATCTCCTGAAGCCGGGTGCCCGGCAGGCCCATGAGAAAGAAGCGGATGGGCAGGAAATGCTCGCCGATAATGTGCAGGCGGGTGCCCGGCAGGAGGTGGTGGATATCGGCCACCCGCCCGGCAATCGTGTTTTCCACAGGGATCATGGCCCGGTCCGCCTCGCCGCTTTCCACCGCCGCGAAGCAGGCCTCGAAGGTCGCCCGCGCCAGCGGTTCATGGTCGGGACAGGCCTCGGCTGCGGCGATGTGGGAGTTCGCACCGGGTTCGCCCTGGAAGGCGATCCTCGGATGTGACGTGTCTGTGGACATGGCAGGCAAAGGTCTCCTTATGCGACGCAGTGCCGCGAAGCGCGATTGAACGATATATGCGGCGAACCGCTATATTGAGTGGAACGCATGCCCATGCCAGAAGGCGTGCGCAAGACTAGGAAGCACAAGGAACACCCTTATGGGCGATCTCGGCTGGAACAAGATTTTCTTTTCGATCCTCGCAGCGGCGCTGATCATTCTCGGCCTGCGCGAGATTTCAAGTCTCGCTTTTTCCGACGGTCACGGCCATGGTGAGGAGGAAGAGGTCGATCTCAACACCAAGTATGCCCGGCAGTTTGCCTATGTCATCCCGGTGGAGGGCGCGGCAGATGTGCCCCAGGAAGCGCCGCCGGAGTTCGACCTGGCCACGGCGCTGGCCTCGGCTGACCCATCGGCCGGTGAGCGGATCATGAACGGCAAGTGCGCCTCCTGCCACAACTGGAACGAGGGCGGCGCCAACGGCACAGGGCCTGCGCTCTATGGCATCATGGGCCAGGATATTGCGGGCGTTTCGGGCTTTCAGTACTCTGGCGTGCTGAACGAGAAGGAAGGCGACTGGAATTATGAGAACATGAACGCCTTCCTGGAAAACCCCAGCGGCTGGGCGCCTGGCACGAAGATGACCTTTGCCGGCCTGCGCAAGGGCTCCGACCGGGCCAATGTTCTCGCCTTCCTCGAGACGATTTCGCCGAATGCGCCCGCCATGCCGGAACCTGCACCGGAAGCGCCGGCCGTGGATGAAGGCGTTGAGGACGCCGCCGCACCGGCTGAGGAGACACCGGGTGACGCCGAAATCGGCGCGGAAACCGATCTCGAGGAAGCCGCGACCCCGGTGACGCCTGGCGAGGACGATGTGACGACCAAAGCGGAAGCCGAAGCCGAGACCGACACCGTTTCGCCGGGCGAGGTCACCGGCGATCTCGACTCCATCGGCGTGTCCGGCGGCACCGAGACCGAGAACACAGAGGTGGAACTGGTGCCCGATGACCTGGCGACCGATTTGCCGGTTCTGGAAGAGGCCGACAGCGATCTGGAAGGGGCCGAGGAAGGCTGAGGCACCACCGTTTAGCAAAACAAAGGCTGTGACACGTTCACATCCAAATCGATGAACAAAACCCCGCCAGAAATCTGGCGGGGTTTCCTGTTGCCTGCAGCATTTCTGGCGTTGGCGCCTCGTGTCAGGGCAAGGCCTTCAGGCCTTCGCCTGGGCGCTCAGCGCGCCGTGGCAATGCTTGAACTTCTTTCCGGAGCCGCAAGGACACTCGGCATTGCGCGGCGTCTTGGCCCATTCCGCCGGCATCTCCTCGGCTTCGTCCATCTCGTTGCGACCGGTCAGGGGATCGAGATGGGTCTCGGTGTGCACCGGCTTGTCGGCCGTGGGCAGCGCCGCGGCCGCGCCGGCGGCCGGAGCGGCGACGGGCTGGGCCGGCGGACGGGCGGCAGGCTGCGCACCAGCCTCGGCCGGCCTGGCCTCCACCTGCAAATGGGTGAGCGTGCGGATGACGGAGGTGCGCAAATCGCCCAGCATGGTGTGGAACAGGTTGAAGGCCTCTTCCTTGAACTCGTTCAGCGGGTCGCGCTGGGCGTAACCGCGCAAATGGATGACCGAGCGCAGATGGTCGAGCTGGCCGATATGTTCGCGCCAGCGCATGTCGAGGGTCTGCAGGAGCACCTGCTTCTCGATCCAGCGCAGGCGCTCGCTGCCCAGCAGCTGTTCCTTCGCCGCATAGGTGTCCTCGGCGGCCTCGCGGATCTTCTCCTCGATCTCGGCATTGGCCACTCCGTCTTCCGCCGCCCAATCCGCAATCGGCAGGTCGAGCGCCACGCTGTCCCTGAGCGCTTCCTTCAGGCCCTCGGTATCCCACTGCTCGGCATAGGCCTTGGGCGGCATGTGGAGATTGACAAGGCCGGAAATCACGTCGTCGCGCATTTCCTCGACAATGTCGCGCACATCGGCGGCCCGCATGAAGTCGATGCGCTGCTCGAAGATCACCTTGCGCTGATTGTTGATGACGTCGTCATATT
>CAZXWB010000117.1:0-5677 GCA_964644395.1 uncultured Hyphomonadaceae bacterium
ACCCAGCGCCACATGCTCCACGAGATCGGCCGCGAGCCGACGCCGGAGGAACTGGCCGAGAAACTCTCGCTGCCGCTGGAGAAGATCCGCAAGGTGCTGAAAATCGCCAAGGAGCCAATCTCGCTCGAAACGCCGATCGGCGATGACGAGGATTCCAACCTCGGTGACTTCATCGAGGACAAGATGGCGCTCCTGCCGGTGGACGCGGCGATCCAGTCCAACCTCCGCGAGACCACGACCCGCGTGCTCGCCTCGCTCACCCCGCGTGAGGAACGTGTCCTGCGCATGCGCTTCGGCATCGGCATGAACACCGACCACACGCTGGAAGAGGTCGGCCAGCAATTCTCGGTGACCCGCGAACGCATCCGCCAGATCGAAGCCAAAGCCCTGCGCAAGCTGAAGCATCCGTCGCGGTCGCGGAAGCTCAGGAGTTTCCTGGATACGTGAGTATGCCCGACACCCTGCCCATCCGAAAAGACGAGACCTTCCGTGTCGAGCTCACGCGAGACGAGGATGGGCAGGTCTTGCACATTCCCGGCGAACTGGAACTTGAGGGCACCGAAGTGATCCTCCGCCGGGAAGGCGACCGGCTGGTGATCGAACCGGTCAAGTCGCTTGCGAACTTCATAGAATATCTTCGCGGCTTGTCGGACATCGACGATGAGTTTCCTGAAATCGAGGATCCGCCGCCGGAACCGGTCGATTTGTGATGTCGGGCTTCCTGCTCGACGCCAGCGATCCTGAACCTCCTCCACCGCGTCGCTTCTCCGCCGGATCATCCCCGCCATTCTCCTCAGGCGGGCACGTGCACTAACTCCACATCACTGAAGCCGAACCGCGCGAGGATACCGGCGAAGCCCGGCTCTGGCGCCTCAGGGCTCGTCATGTAGCCCCGCGGCGGTTCGCTGCGCCCGCTCGGCGTCGCCAGCCCGTCCAGGACGCGCAGGGTCTGGCGTGCGATCGCGGCCCCGGAATCCACATAGGTCACGTCGCTTGGCGCGGTGCGCTCCAGCCGGTCACGCACGAGGGGGAAATGGGTGCAGGCCAGCACGACGGTGTCGATGGCCGCGCCACCATCGGCCCCGAACATGGGCGCCTGGGCGCGTTCGAAATCGCTGTCCGCCAGCGCCTCGCCCCGTGCCGCAGCCTCGGCCAGGGCCACCAGTTCCAACGAACCCGTGGGGATGACACGCTTGCCACTGGCAAACTCCGCGATCAGTCGGGCGGTGTAGGCCCGTGCGATGGTGCCCGGCGTGGCCAGCAGGCCGATCGTGCCCGTCCGTGTCAGCGCCGCGGCAGGCTTGATCGCCGGCACGGTGCCGATGACCGGGCAGGGCAGGGCGGCGCGGACCGCGTCGAGCGCAAGCGTCGAGGCGGTGTTGCAGGCTATGACAAACACGTCCGGCCGGGCGGCGTCGAAGAGGGCGCTTGCCACCGCAGGCAGGCGCGCGCGCAATGCGTCATCATCCTTGTTGCCATAGGGGAAGAAACCGGTATCGGCGGCATAGTCCACCGCAAGGCTTGGCCGGGCGGCGGAGATTTCCCGCGCCACGGTCAGCCCGCCCACGCCGGAATCGAAGACCAGGACCCGGCCGGGTGCGCGCGGCGTATCAGTTTTGTCAACAGGTTCGATCATTGTAGTTGCTCATTAGCCGGAATCGCCCGGAATGACAGCGCCAAACTGCATTAACGAAGCGTCCGATCACGCCTCTTGTGCGCCGCAGCATTTTTGTGTATAATACTCGCGAAATCGCCGCACGCCCGCACGTTTATTCAGTCACCCCCAGCCCGAGAGCCCGACATGACCCCGAAAGACGTTTTCTTCGATCCGTTCAAACTGGCCGCCCAACTCACCGCCGCCCAGGTTGGTGCCGCAAAGGATGCCCAGACGCTGTTCCTGCGCCAGCTCGAGGCTGTCGGCCGAGACGGCTTCCCGCTTAAGGTCAAGACCGTCCAGACCCCGGTGCCCATGCCAATGCTCACCATGGAAGTGAACGAGACCCGCATGCGCGAACTTTTCCACGCGATGGCCGACGCAAATCTCGCTGGCTGGGCCCGCATGGCCGATATGGTCTCCGCCATGCCGGGCTGGGCGAAATGGATGAACCGTGCGCCGGGTGAGTTCTGGACCGGCGTCTTCGACCGCTTCTCCACGCTCGATGCCGGCCGTCCGGCCAATGACGTGCGCGCCGAGATGCAGGCCGCTGCCCGGGACATGATGTCTCCGGCCGGCGACGCTGCCGCGGCTGCGGCGAAGAAGCCTGACCTGAACGTGGCGCCAAAGGCCTCGCCGGTCCCGGCTTTCCTGAATAAGCCCAATGGTAAGGCTGACGACCTGACCGCCATCAAGGGCATCGGCCCGAAACTGTCGGCGACGCTGAATGAACTGGGCGTGTTTCATTACGCCCAGATCGCGCAGTGGACCCCGGAGCAGTGCGACTGGGTCGATGACAAGCTTGCCTTCCGTGGCCGTGTGCAGCGCGAGGGTTGGGTCGAGCAGGCCCGGGAGCTGGCCCGCAAGGCGGCCTGAGACAGGCCTCCGGTCCCCGCGCCCGAAAAGGATGAATGACAGGACGCCCCGCCCTTCCCGGTGGGGCGTTTTTCATGGCGTCAATACGCAAATTTCCCGGATGTGACGCAGGGGCCACAGCGCGCGCGGAAACGGGTCCTGTCACAAAAATGAGACCAGACCTATAAGCGCCTGTCACACACGGAGCGCCAGTCCCTTCGCAGTTGGTTCATCGCACCGGAGGGGTAGATCCATGACCAAAGAAACCAGTTCTCGCCGCAAGGGCCTGCTCGGCCTTGCGCTTGCCTTCGCCGCCAGCCAGCCGGCCATCGCCGCCGTGATCGAGGGCCGTGTCACCGACGGCACGGGCGCAGTGGGCCTGGAAGGCGCCATTGTCGAGATCGAGGGCACGGGCTTCTCCGCCAACACCGACCGCACCGGCAATTACCGCATCGTCGGCGTGCCGGCCGGTGACGTGAACCTGACGGTCTCCTATCTCGGCGCCGACACGGTGATCTCGAGCCTCTCCATCGCGAGCGCCGACGCGACGGAGACGCTGAACTTCAACGTCGGTGACGATGTCCGCCTGCTCGACAATGTGCTTGTCACCGGACAGCGCGGCGCGCTGTTCTCCGCGATCAACCGCCAGCGCTCGTCCGACACGCTGATCTCGGTGCTCACCTCCGACGTGATCGGCACGCTGCCGGATGAGAACGTTGCCGAAAGCGCCCGCCGCATTCCGGGCCTCTCGGTGCAGAACGACCTGGGCGAAGGCCGTTTCGTGACCATTCGCGGCCTCGATCCGACCCTGAACGCAGTCTCGGTCAATGGCGTGCGCCTGCCTGCCCCTGACGGCGACTCCCGTGCGGTGGCCCTCGACGTGATCGACAGCGACGTACTGTCGGCCATCAAGGTGCAGAAGACGCTGACGCCGGACTTTGACGGTGATGGCATTGGCGGCGCCATCGACATCGAGACCCTGTCGGCCTTCGACTATGACGAGCTCTACCTCCGGGTGAAGGCCGAGGGCATCTATTCTGAAATCTCCGAGGCCTGGGGCGAGAAGGTCGGTGTGACTGCGGCCGACACCTTTATGGACGGCCGTCTCGGCATTGCCGGCAACGTCACCTACAACCGCCGCGATTTCGGCGCTGACAATTTCGAGGCCGATGGCGGTTTTGTGACCGGTGGCGATGTCGGTTCGGTCTTCGGCTATCCGGAGGAACTGGAATTCCGTGACTATCCGATCGAGCGTGAGCGTACTTCTGCGACGCTGAACTTTGATTTCATCCTGAATGATTCCACCGATCTCTACGTGCGCACACTCTACAACGAGTTTTCCGATCAGGAATTCCGTTCGCGCAATGAATTCAAGCTCGAGGACGCAGAGTTCCTCGGCACAGAACAGCGTGACGGTCGAGCGATTGCACAATTTGGCATTGGCGATTACGACGCCGAAGATGACGAGTTCGGAAGCTTTTTCGAGGTTGACCGCGACATCAAGGACCGCCTTGAGACCCAGAAAATCTGGTCGATCCAGACCGGCGGCGAGACCGTCACCGGCGCTCTGACCTGGGAATATGGACTGGCCTATTCTTATGCCGAGGAAGCCGAGCCGAACCGCCTCGACACGGATTTCCGTGCCGACACTGAGGACGGCGAGGTGGTCACCGACCTGTTCGGCTCGATTGATGCCGGAATTTCTGATGCCCTGCTGGAAGTCGACGTGACCGACCAGCTTCGCCCCTTCCCGTCCGGCGGCAACGGCACAACGACGAGTTTCCTGTTCGGTGCCGAGAACTTCGAGTTCGACGAGGCCGCGCTGGAAAATGGCGTGACCGATGACCAGGAGTGGGCCGGCTTCCTGAACCTGCAGAACGACACCACCGTGTTCGGCAATCCGGGCTTCTGGAAGACCGGTATCAAGGTGCGGCTGCGCGAGAAGTCCCGCGACGTCGAGGTGGCCGTTTATGATGGTTTCGATGGCGACGATCTCCTGCTGAGCCAGTTCGCCGCCCCGATCGATTACGATCTCTTCCCCATCGATCCTGTGCCGAATGCCGGTCAGGTGCGCAGCTTCTTCAATGCCAATCTCGCAAGCTTCGAGCTGAATGAGGATGACACGCTGATTGAAGGCGCCGTTTCGGACTTCGAGGCGGAGGAGAATATCTATGCCGCCTTCGTCATGGGCCAGACAGAGCTTCAGAATGGCCTGACGCTGACGGGCGGTTTCCGCGTCGAGGCGACTGACTTCAGTTCAACGGCCTTCGCGCTCGACGATGATGCCGAGGAGACCTTCCAGGTGTCGGGCCGTCAATCCTTCGTCGATTTCCTGCCGTCCCTGGTTGCGCGCTATGATGCTGGCGAGAAGGTCGTGCTGCGGGCGGGTTACTACCGCTCCATCGCGCGCCCGGATTTCGAGGAAGTGATCCCGGCCATCGAGATTAACGAGGACCTGGAAGGCGAGGCCGGCAATCCGGACCTTGAGCGCCAGGTCTCGGACAACTGGGATGCGGGCATCGAGTTCTATCCCTCCCGTAACACGGCGTTCAGCGCCTCGGTCTTCCACAAGTCCATCAACGACTATATCGCCACCACCGTGCTTGAGGATGTCACCCTTGCCGGGGTCACCTTCACCGAGGTGGAAACGCCGGTGAACCTGACCGATGCCAGCCTGCTCGGCGTGGAACTGTCCTACCAGACCGTGTTCGATGGCCTGCCCTCGCCGTTTGACGGTCTGCTCACCATCGCCTCGCTGACCCTGCAGGAGGGCGACGCCGAGGTGAATGGCCGGTCGATCCCGCTGCCGAACCTGTCGGAGAATGTCGGCTCGCTGATCATCGGCTATGACAAGTATGGCCTCGACCTGCGCGCGGCGATTTCCTACCAGTCGGAATATCTCGACGATCTGAACGAGGGCGGCGACGGCATTGACCGTTTCGAAGACGACTATGTCCGCATCGATTTCACCGCCCAGTACGACATCACCGAGCAGTTCGAGATCCAGTTCGAAGCCCAGAACCTGTTCGACGAGCCGGCGGAGTATTTCCTCAACGACTCACGCCGCCGCCTGTCGCAGTTCGAGGAGTATGGCCGCACCTTCCGCTTCGGTGTGCGCTACCGTTACTAAAGCAACTTCGGAGCAAACGGAATCGTTTGCGAACGGAT
>CAZXWB010000118.1:0-5657 GCA_964644395.1 uncultured Hyphomonadaceae bacterium
CGATCGAGGAGTATTTCCGGCTGTCGGCGGCGGGCATCCAGCATGGCGGCTATGTGCGCGCCCACGCCTTCGGCATCATCGAGGGCCTGGCGGACGAGGAACTGGGCCAGGCCTATCTGCGCCTGGTGCTCGGCCCTGCGCTGAAGGCCATTTCGGTGAAACTCGGGCGCACGCCGGGCGGACTCCCGGACCCTGACCAGCAGGGCGCCGCCGCCATGGCGCTTTTCGCGCCCCTGCTCGGCCTCAGCATTCACCAGAACCTGCTCGGCGGGGAGACCAGCGAGCCGATCGATGTCACGCGCATGCTGGAGCTTACCCAGCGCCTGCTCACCCACGGTCTCCTCGCCGAGGCCGAGCAGACCGTCGATCAGCCGGCCTGAGCGCGCGCCAGGACTGCGCTGAAGGCATCGAGTTCGGCGTCGGTGGTGGTCCAGGAACACACGAAGCGATGGCTGCCATCGGGCCAGGGATAGAACTGAGCCCCCGCCTCGCGCAGCCTGGCCGCAGCGGCCTCGGGCAGGTCGGCAAACACCTCATTGCCGTCCACCGCATGACGCAGCGTCGCGCCGGGGGTTGCGGTGACGATCCGTCCGAGCCGCGCGGCCACGGCATTGGCGCGCGCCGCCAGGTCCAGCCAGAGGGCCTGGTCGAGCAGGGCCGAGGCCTGGGCGGCGAGGTAGCGCATCTTCGGCGGCATCTGGCCGGAGCGTTTCGCGCGCGCCTTCAGCTCATCGATGCGCGCCCGCATGTCGCCGAACAGGATGATGATCTCGCAGCCCATGGCGCCGGTCTTGGTAAGGCCGAGGGTGAGGACATCTACGCCTGCGCGCCAGCTCGCATCCGCCGGATTGGCCTTCTGTCCCACGAGGGCGTTGGCGAACCGCGCCCCGTCGAGATGCACCGCCAGGCCATGGGCATGGGCCCGTTCGGCGCGCGCGGCGATCTCGTCGCGGGTGTATGCGGTCCCGCTCTCGGTGAGATTTGTCAGCGAAAGAGCTTCGGCAGGGGTTTCGTGCACGAAGGCGGGATCCCGGCGCGCGAGCGCTGCGTCCAGCGCGTCCATGTCGATCTTTCCGGCGGCACCGGGCAGGTGCTGTAGCTTGCCGCCGCCGGTATAAAACTCCGGCGCGCCGCGCTCATCCACGGCGATATGGGCCATGTCATGGCAGAGGATCGCCCCCGTCGGCGGGCAGATGAGCGACAGCGCCAGGGCGTTGGCCGCGGTGCCCGAGGCGGTGATCCAGGCCTCGAGATCGGTTTCGAACAGGTCGCGCAGCGTGTTCGTGACCGATCGCGACACCCCGTCGGCGCCATAACTCGGCGCGGGGCCGCGATTGGCGCTTGCAAGCGCCTGAATGACGGCGGGGTGGGCAGGTGCGGAGGTGTCGGAGGAGAAGTCCATGGGCCGAGGCTCTAGTTCGAGGAGTCGCTCAGGTCCACATCGGGCGTCTGCCACATCAGGTGCTGCCCGCCATCGCTCGCGATCATCTGGCCGGTCACGCTGGTGGCGTCGAGCAGGTAGAGCAGCCCCCGGCAGATCTCCTCCGGGCTCGAGCCCTCCTGCGTCAGCGTCGCGCGGGCTTCGGCGGCGAAATCCTCCTCGGACTGGTGGACGCTCTGCAACGTCGGGCCCGGGCCGATGGCGTTGACGCGGATGCGGGGGCTCAGCGCCTGGGCGAGGGTCTTCGTCGCGGTAAAGAGCAAGGCCTTGGACAGGGTGTAGGTGAAAAAGGTCGGGTTCAGCTTCCAGACCCGCTGGTCCACCAAGTTGACGATCAGGCCGCGGGCCTCGCCGGGCAGGCGGCGGGCAAAGCCCTGGGCCAGCGTGATCGGCCCATAGGCATTGGCATCCATGTGCAGGTCCCAGTCGCGGCGGGTGAAATCGCGCGCCCCATCGGGAAAGAAGGTGGAGGCGCAATTGACCAGCACGCCCAGCGGGCCGCCAATTGCGGCCTCGGCCTTGGTGATGAAGCCACGCAGCTCGTTGTCATCGGCAAGGTTGGCCTGCACGGCCTCGGCCTCCCCGCCGGCGGCGCGAATGGCTTCGACGGTCTCCGCAGCCCCCTTTGACGAGGAACGGTAGTGCACGGCCACGGCTAGGCCCCGCTCGCCAAGCGCCTTCGCCATGGCAGCGCCCAGCCGTGCGCCGGCACCGGTCACCAGCGCGCGTGGCGGCAGGCGGGTGTCGCTCACGTGCCCGCCCCGGCGGCGGCTTCGATCTGGCCCGGAACCTCCAGGCCGAACAGGTCCGCAAAGCTCCACGCCTCCACGAGGCCGAAGATGTAGACGCCGTAGAGCACGAGCAGCACCAAGCCGCCGGTCACGCCGATGTCGCGCTTGAACAGGACGCCGAGCGCGATCACGGCCAGCGAGAGCGCCATGAACCAGTGGTCATAGGCATGGAAGCCGGAGGAAAGCTCAAACGGCCCGAACAGGGCCACCACGCCGCCGGCCGCCAGTATGTTGAACAGGTTCGAACCCAGAACATTGCCGATGAGCACGTCGCCCTGGCGGCGGAAGGCGGCCGCAAGTCCTGCAGCGATCTCGGGCAGCGAGGTGCCGACCGCCAGGAGGGTGAGGCCGATGATCCGGTCGGAAATCCCGTAGAATTCAGCCAGGCCCGTGGCGCCGCGGATCATCAGTTCCGCGCCCACCGGCAGGCCGACAACACCGATCAGGACGAAGATTCCGGCCCGGCCGAGGGGCAGCGGATCGGGCATGTCGATCAGGTCTTCGGCCGTGTGGCCCGCCTTCACCGCGCCCCGGCTGATGAAGAATGACATGGCGACATAGACGCCGAGACCTGCCAGGAAGGCGATGCCAATGGTGGGCGAGAGGGGGCCAAGCCAGGTGATGGCCATCCAGGCGAGCGTCGCGATGGAGGTAATCAGAAGCGTGCGTTTCAGCCCGAAGGCCTGCATGGCGACGGGCGCAATCAGGGCCGGCAGGCCGAGCGCGAGCCACATGTTCGCGATGTTGGACCCGACAATATTGCCGAAGGCGAGGCCTTCCTTGTTCGTGAGAGCGGCCTCGATGGCGACAATGATCTCGGGCAGCGACGTGCCGAAGCCGACAATGACAATTCCGGCGAAGAGCGCCGAAACACCCATTTTCCGGGCCAGCGACACCGCGCCATTGACCAGCGCATCGCCTGCGAGCGCGAGGAGAACCAGACCGCCCGCCAGGGCGACAATGTCGACAATATCAGGCATGGCTTCCCTCTACGCATCGCCCGCCGGTGTCCGGCGTGGGCGTTCCGCCGCGACCAAAGATCGTGTGGAAGGCCGTGTCTGGCAAGGCCCCGGGGCCGGCGGCCTCAGTCGATGCGGCGATATTCGATGAGGTTCAGCAGGGCAAACAGGCCAACGGTGACACCAATAGCAATGAGCGCAAACATTTCAGGACCCTCCGGAGGTGGATTTCTGTCATTTTCTGCGTCCATAACGTGCCATCAGGCTTTTGGCGAGCCCTGCTGACATGGAATCCCCCGCAGTGATATCGGAGGCTCACCGCCCATGGTGCAGAAGCGAAGTCTGAGAACGTTCGCCTTCCAGCAATGGTTCCGTCTCTCGCGCCCGATGACGCTTGGCGTGCGCGGCCTGGTGGAGGACGCGTCCGGACGGGTGCTGTTGATCCGGCACACCTACACGCCCGGCTGGCACTTTCCCGGCGGCGGCGTGGAAAAGGCCGAACCGGTCGAAACGGCGCTCGCGCGTGAACTGGTCGAGGAGGCCGGCATCAGCATCACCGCGCGCCCGGCCCTCTTCGGGGTCTACTCCAATCACGACCTGTTTCCGAACGACCACGTGCTTCTCTTCCGTGTCCGGTCGTTCGAGCAGGTGGCGGCCACATCGACCGGAGAAATCGCCGCGCGCGACTGGTTCGCGCCGGACGCCCTTCCGGACGGGGTGACGCCGGGCACACGCGCGCGAATCGGTGAGGTTTTCGGCGGTGACCCGCCGGCGCGCTACTGGACCCCGGACGGCGAAGCCGGCGTCACGATCTCGTAGGCATCGCCCGACACGCGGGTCCGGGGCACGCGGGCGGTGTCCTCGAAGGCGGCCCAGGCCGGGGCGAGTTCATCCCAGAAGTCCGCCGCTTCATGCGACCTCCAGCCTTCGGACAGTTTCCCGCCCGGCATGGCGAAGGGAAAGATGTGCACAGGGATCTCGGACTGGCCCTTGTCGAAGGCGGCTTGCATCACCGTCCAGATTTCCTCGATGCCCTGATCGGTCATCGCGTAGCAGCCGATGGAGACACAGTCGCCATGCACCATGAGAAAGCTGCCAGTATAGCCCTGGGCGCGGTCATAGGCGTTCGGGAAGCCGAGATTGAAGGAGAGGTGAAAGCTCGAGGCCGGGTTCATCTGGCGCGGGCGGACGGAATAGAAGCCCTCGGGCGACTTTCCGTCACCTTCGGCCTTTTTCGGGCCAAGACCGCCGGAGAATGAACAGATCTTCCAGGTTTTCAGGGGAAGGTAGCTGCCATCCCCGCTTTGAAGATAGGCGGTGAGTTCGGCCGGACGCTTGGTCAGGCGCAGATAGACCGGCGCGCCGAGTTCCAGGCCCCGGGCCGCAGACAGCGCCTGCATGTTTTCGGTGTTGCGCGCCACCGCTGCGCTCGCGCGTTGGCTGGTCGGCACCTCGGCTGCAGCGATCAGGGCGGGCAGGCCCATGAAAGCGAGGAGGAGACACACGACCCAGACCGGCGACACCCGAAGGGTATTTCTGTCGTTCACCATGAAACGTCCCCTTTTTCACAGTGACGAAGCATTCAGCTTCACCGGCAAGAGCGTGCGTCCCCCCACCGGTTTCTTGAATAAACGTTGGGGCCTGACTGGAAGCTGAACAGATCGGCCCCGGACGCGGCGCTGGAATGAGGGTTTCGTGACGAAAGCGGGATCAATTGCGGCGAGCATCGGGCAAGTCCGTTAACCTTGGGGCAAGCTGGTGTGGTCTATAAACATCACCAGCAGCGGTTATCCCCTTCCCGCTGCGGAGTAGCGTATGTCCCCCGGCGCACCCTTTCCCTCCCCTTCGCGGGTGCGCCACACGACACGGAACAACCGGCCCCCGCAGGCCGGTTGTTTTGTTTTCCGGCCCGCTTTATGCGCTGCCGATGCGCATCGTTGCCGGACAGTTCAAGGGCCGCCCCCTGAAAGCCCCAGACGGCCGCAGCACCCGGCCGACATCGGACCGGGCGCGCGAGAGCCTTTTCAATGTCTTGGCCCATGCCGACTGGGCCCCGCCGCTGGACGGCGCCCGGGTGATTGATTTGTTTGCGGGCTCAGGCGCGCTCGGTTTCGAGGCGATCTCGCGTGGCGCGGCCTTCTGCTTGTTTGTCGAGACCGACCCTGCCGCGCGCGGCACGATCCGGGCGAATGTGGACGCGCTGCAGCTCTTCGGCAACACCCGTATCCACCGCCGCTCCGCCACCGATCTGGGGCCAAAACCTGCGGGCGTCGGCGGGCTGTTCGATCTCGCCTTCCTCGACCCGCCCTATCATAAGGGCCTCGTCGAGCCGTGCCTCATCAATCTGCTGGAGGGCGGCTGGCTATCTGAGGATGCCATCGCGGTGGTCGAAACCGCCAGTGACGAGACGCCGGACCTCACAGGCTGGGACATCCTCGATGAACGCGAAAGCGGCGCAGCGATGAT
>CAZXWB010000119.1:0-5625 GCA_964644395.1 uncultured Hyphomonadaceae bacterium
CTGTCGACAAAGAACACCGCATGGGGGTTGCCCATGGACACCACAGAGGGCCGGGAAAGATACGGCTCGTGCATGGGCCCGATCTTCAGGTCGATGCCATCGACGTCCATGTCCTCGGCCAGCGGAATGTCTGTCCATTGCTGCAGCGGCGAGCCCATGTCGACGGTGATGAGGCCGTCCTCGGCGCGAAACGCCTTCAGCACATCGGCCTTGGTCTGGATCACGGCCTTCTCGATCGCCTCCCCGTCCATCAGGAGCTGTCCCACGCAGCGCGTGGCGTTGCCGCAGGCCGACACCTCGCCGCCATCGGCGTTCCAGATGCGCATGAAGGCGTGTTTCGGCGGCAGAGCGCGCTCGATGACGATCACCTGGTCGGCGCGGAAGACCTTCGCGACCTGGCGGATCTTGTCGGCCGTCGGATGCAGGGCCTTGGCCCGGCCATCAATGATGGCAAAGGCGTTGCCGCAACCGTTCATCTTCCAGACACGCATACCAGACCGATCGTTCCGTTTCGAAATCGTGACAGGATTGTCAGGACTGGGGGCGCTTTGGCAAGTCGAATTGCACCAGCCAGCCCATGATTGCCGTGGCCAGGCCCGCACCGATCAGCTGCGCGGCGATAAGCGGCGCCACGTCAGTGGGCTGGATGCCGCTGAACGTATCGGTGAAGGCGCGGCCAATGGTGACGGCCGGATTGGCGAAGCTGGTCGAGGCGGTCCACCAGTAGCAGGCGGTGATGACCAGGCCCACGGCATAGGCGACCGCCTCGGGCCGGAAGCGCACCGTGCCGATGATGGCCGCCAGCAGGGCAAAGGTCGCCACGCCCTCCGACAGCCACTGGGCCGGCCCCTTGCGGGCATTGGAAGAGATCTGGACCACCGTCTCCTCGAACATGAGATGGGCGAGGAAAGTGCCGGACAGGCCGCCGGCGACTTGCGCGATGATGAACAGCGCGGCGAGCGACGTGTCGATCTGACGGAGGATGCGCATGGAAACAGTGACCGCCGGATTGAAATGGGCACCCGAGACGGGCCCGAAGATCAGGATCAGCACGACCAGGATCGCGCCGGTGGCGAGCGTGTTGCCGAGCAGGGCGACGCCATCATCGGGCGAGAAACGGTCGGCGAGGATGCCGGAGCCGACCACTGTGCCGACAAGGATCAGCGTGCCGAGGAATTCCGCGACGAGCTGGCGGGCGGGATCAAACTTCACCATTGATGGCCTGCACCGCGGTTTTCAGTGCTGTGCCCTCAAGCTCTGCAAGCGGCAAGGCGGCGAGGCGCTCGATCCGGCGTTTAAGCGCGGCATAGGTGCTTTCAAAGGCCTCGCGCTGGCCCTCGCCCTCGACCGCCGCGGGGTCCGGCAGGCCCCAATGGGCCTGGACCGGGTGGCCAGGCCAGTACGGGCAACTCTCGCCGGCGGCATTGTCACAGACCGTGATGATGACATCCATCTGCGGCGCATCCTCGCCGGCAAACACGTCCCAACTCTTCGATGACAGGCCCGAAACGTCGTGGCCATGCGCCGCCAGCACCTCCAGCGCCATGGGGTGCGGCGCGTCCTTCGGCGTGGAGCCGGCGGAAAAGCCCTTCAGGCCCGGCTGGGCCGAGACCAGCACCTCGCCGATGATGGAACGGGCGGAATTGCCCGTGCAGAGAATGAGAACATTGGTCATGGACGGCCCCCTCTCATCGTGCCGGGAGCCCTTTCGCACAGGCGACCCGCCCGGACAATGTCACCTCTGCGAGATTGATCCCCTGTGGCCAAACCGCCATAGCTATGCGGCCATGCTCAGCTACTTCGAACGCCGCCTTGACCCCTTTCCCGCGACGCGCCACGGGCCGCCGCCGGAGGGATTGTTCGCCTTCATCTACTACTATCTGCGCGATGCCCGCGGCTGGCTGGGCGCCCAGGTGGCGGTTTCGGCGGCCTTTGGTCTTGTCGAGGTGATGCTGTTTGCCTTCCTCGGCAGCCTCGTGGACATGCTCGCGGACGCCGAACGGGCAAGCTTCCTCGCCGAGAATGCCGTAACGCTCGGCTGGATGGGCGGCGTGCTGGTGATCCTCTGGCCGGCCATGACGGTGACGGCCTGCATGATCCAGTTCCAGGTGCTCTCGGCCAACCTGCCCATGTCGGCGCGTTGGCGCATGCACAACCAGATGCTCGGCCAGTCCATGGTGTTCTTTTCCAACGAGTTCGCCGGCCGGGTCTCGACCAAGGTGATGCAGACCGCACTGGCGGTGCGCGAAGTGGCCATGAAGACGCTCGACGTGTTCACCTATGCCGGCGTCTATTTCATCTCGCTTCTGGCCCTGGTGGCGGCTGCCGATCCGCTCCTGCTGATACCTTTCGTTGCCTGGCTTGTCGGCTACGGCGTCTGCATCCGCTACTTCGTACCGCGGCTCGCCGACATTGCCGAGAAACAGTCCGATGCCCGCTCGGTCATGACCGGCCGGGTCGTCGACAGCTATACCAACATCGCCACGGTGAAACTGTTCAGCCATTCCGGCCGCGAGGCCCGCTACGCCCGCGACAGCATGCAGGAATTCCTGGGCACGGTGCATCCGCAGATGCGCCTGGTCAGCTTCCTTCACATCGCTATCGACGTGCTGAACGGCCTCCTGATCTTTGCCGTGGCCGCGCTCTCCATCGGCCTCTGGCTCGGCGAACTGGTCAGCGTCGGGGCGATCGCGGCGGCCGTGGGCCTGACCCTGCGCATCAATGGCATGAGCCAGTGGATCATGTGGGAGGTCGCCGCCCTGTTCGAGAACATCGGCACGATCCATGACGGCAAGGCCCTGCTGACACGCAGCATCGCGGTCACCGACGCGCCCGATGCGCGCGACCTGAGGGTCGAGCGTGGGGCGGTGTCCTTCAACGCCGTCCACTTCACCTATGGCAAGGAGACGCCGGTGATCGACGGGCTCTCGCTCGAGGTCGAACCGGGCCAGAAGATCGGCCTGGTGGGCCGGTCGGGCGCCGGCAAGACCACGCTTTGCAACCTGCTGCTCAGATTCTTCGACGTGGATGGCGGGCTGATCACCATTGATGGCCAGGACATTTCCCGTGTCACCCAGGACAGCCTGCGCGCGCAGATCGGCGTCGTGACCCAGGATACGAGCCTGCTCCACCGCACGATCCGCGAGAATATCGCCTATGGCCGGCCCGAAGCGACCGATGCGGAGATCTGGGCGGCGGCAAAGCGGGCCAATGCGGTGGATTTCATCGAAGGCCTGGAGGACCAGAAGGGGCGCATCGGACTCGACGCCCATGTTGGCGAACGCGGGGTGAAACTGTCGGGCGGCCAGCGCCAGCGCATCGCCATTGCGCGGGTCTTCCTGAAGGATGCCCCGATCCTGATCCTGGATGAGGCGACCTCGGCCCTCGATTCAGAAGTAGAGGCGGCGATCCAGGAGAACCTCTTCAAGCTGATGCAGGGCAAGACCGTCATCGCCATCGCCCACCGCCTCTCCACCATCGCCGCGCTCGACCGGCTCGTGGTGATGGACAGGGGCCGGATCATCGAGACCGGCAAGCATGACGAGCTTGTCGCTGCCGGCGGGCTCTATGCGGAGCTATGGGCGCGCCAGTCGGGCGGGTTCATCGCGGAGACCGTGGGCTAGGCTCGCTTCGCTCGCGCCCCTCACCCCGACCCTCTCCCGCCAGCGGGAGAGGGGGCGCTTGCTGCGATGCGCAGAGCGTCTTCGATGGCCATGGCAACGCCCTCAAGGCTTTCGCGGACGTCGGTGTTCGTGAAGCGGAGGACGGTCCATCCACGGGTTTGCAAAAATACACCTCGCTTCTTGTCTGCCGCGATCCCATCCACGGTAAAGTGGCTTTCACCGTCAATTTCCACGATAAGCTTCGCTGAAACACAAGCGAAATCCGCAATGTACGGCCCGATCGGATGCTGGCGTCGGAACTTGAAGCCTCCAAGCTGGCGATTGCCGAGGACGCGCCAGAGTCGTCGCTCCGGCTCCGGCATGTTTCGCCTGAGCGCTCGCGCACGTTTGAGGGTTTCCAACTTGGCCGCCATTGCAGAACATTAGCGGAACAACGAAAAGCTGGCAACTGGCGCCCCCTCTCCCGCTGGCGGGAGAGGGCCGGGGTGAGGGCCTGCGAGCGCCAGTGAGCGCCTACCCCTCGATCTCGGTCACGTCCCGCAGCATGAGAAGGGCCTGGGTGCGGTTGGAGACGCCGAGCTTGCGGAAGATGGCGGTCATGTGCGCCTTCACCGTGGCCTCTGATATGTCCATCTCGTAGGCGATCTGCTTGTTCAGCAGGCCCTCCGACAGGCCACCGAGCACGCGGCGCTGGGCCGGAGTCAGCGAGGCCAGGCGCGCCTCGGGCGTGTCCTCGGCCGCGGGCGTGTTCTCGATCTCCTCGGGGAACCAGCTCTCCCCGGCCACCAGCCGCGACAGGGCATCGCCGAGCTGGTCCAGCGGCATGCTCTTGGGCAGGTAGCCCACAGCGCCGAGCGACAGCGCCTTGCGGTAGGCCCCGGGTTTCTCGGTGGCCGAAACGATGGCCACGGGCAGGTCGGGCCGCGCGCCGGAAATCTTCACCAGCGTGTCGAACCCGGAATCGCCGGCCAGCTGCAGGTCGAGCAGGACCAGCGTCACCGCCTTGTCGAGGGCCATTTCCGAGGCCTCCGCCGCAGTGGTGGCGAAGCGGCTTTCGAGGTCCGGGCGCGAGCGTTTCAACGCCTCGGCCAGGGCGTCGCGGAACAGCGGATGATCATCCACGATCAGGACGATGCCGGCGGCCTCTGGCTCCATTTTCGATCCTCCCAATTGATCGGACTGGTGTATTATCTGTTCTTTACAATTCAGTTTAAGCTCCCTGCGCGCCCTGTCGAGCCTTTCCCCTCGACCATTGTCGAACAGACGAATCGCCAATGGCGCATTTGCCCGGTCCGGATGAGAGTGCAACGGCAAAATAAAGATGAGGGGAAACCACAAATGCGCACCGTCAAAGTCTTTCGCGCCTCACTCCTGGCCGCCACGGCGCTCAGCGTCGCCGGCCTTGCCTCCGCCCAGTCCACCGCCGAGCTCGAAGCCCGGATTGCCGCCCTCGAGGCCATGGTCGAGGAACTCAAGGGCGACCTCGCCGAAACCAAGGCGAGCACTGATCAGAGCATTGTGCGCGTGGAAAAGCGCGTCGAGGAGTCGGTCGGTGTCATGGGTGGCCAGGACCAGATCAGCGGCTTCAAGGTCGGCGACGCCACGCTGAGCTTTGGCGGCTTCATCGATGCCGATGTCCATGTCACCAATCTGAGCGATGGCCAGATTGGCTCCACCTCCATCGCCCGGGACTTCTACATTCCCAGCGTCACGCCCATTGGCGGCGAGGACGCGACCTTCACCGATTTCACCGCCGAGGCCTCCCGCTTCTTCCTTAAGGGCACTTCCGATGTCGGCGGTAGCAATGTCACCGGCTATCTCGAACTCGACTTCCTCGGCTCTGGCCAGGGCAATGAGCTTGTGTCGAACTCCTACAGCCCGCGCCTGCGCCGGGCCTATATCGATATCGACGGCACCTGGCGCATCGGCCAGGAATGGTCGACCTTCCAGAACACGTCCGCCATTCCGGAAAGCGCGAGCTTCCTCGCCCTGCCCGATGGCA